>DASTZO010000151.1:0-4848 GCA_035764265.1 Sphingomicrobium sp. | reverse complement strand
CGGCGAGGCTCGCCGCGACCCGGTAGATCGCCGCCCCCGCCGGGCCGACCAGGCCGCCGATGATCAGCCGGGCGATCGGCCCCCAGGCCGCGGTCAGGCTGGAGGTCAGGTTGACGTGGATGGCGAAGCGCCACGCTCCGGGCAACTGTTGCGGCCGAAGCGTCGGGCGGATGCCCTTGATCAGGTCGCGGCGCTTGAGCTCGCGCCAGGCGAGGAACCACAGATAGAGGTCGCCGCCGAGCTCGGTCACGTACCAGATGGCGACGAAGGCCTCGAACGGTGCGTCCAGCCACCAGCCGAAGCCGGCGAGGATCGCCCGGGTGATCGGCGTGGCGGTGCCCTGCCAGCTCAATAGGTCGAACCGGTCGAGCGAGCGCAGCACCCCGACCGGCACCGCGGCGCTCATCGTCGGAAGAAGCGTGCAGTAGAGCATGGCCGCGACCAGGTACCGGTCCTCGATCCCGACCCAGCCGCCGATCAGCGGCAGCAGCAGGATGGCGAGGATCATGCCGCCGAAGCCGCTGACGACGTCGAGCGCCAGGCCGAAACCGGTCGAGGCCTTGAACTCGGTGGTTTCGCCGGCCTCCAGCGCCTGGCCGCCGTAGCGCACGATCAGCTGCCAGGACTGGAACTTGCTGAGCCCGCTCGCCGCCTTGGCGTAGCTGGTGATGAGGATCAGCATGCCGAACATCAGCACGCCCAGCGAGCGGCCGGCGAAAGCCAGGGTGGCGAGCGCTGCAACGGCCGCAACCGCTTTGGACACAGCAAGATAGCTGCTGTTCTTGAGCAGCGACTTGAAATGCCGATCCTTGAACCAATGCCTCATCGGCGCGCCGCGTCCTCCCCGGGTGCGCGCCGCATCTAGGCGAAAGGTCCCGCCCTGTCGCCCCGCGAAACGGTTACGCCGGCTCGGGCATCCGCTGCTGGACGATCTTGTCGGCCAGGGTTCCGTTCAGCTCGGCGAGGTGATCGAACTCCGCTTCGTAGGTCGCCAGGCCGTGGCTCTGTGAGCGGAGCTCGGCTTCGAGCCCGCCGAGCTCGGCCTCGGGGATCAGCGCGTCGACCCGGTCCCAGCCGGTCCAGCCGTCGCGCGGCGCCATGCCGAGCATCTGGCCGCGGCGGCTGGCGATCGCCGAGGTGATCCGGCTGGTCGCGCTCGACGGGCAGACGACGGTCAGCCGCTGCACCGGCTCGAGCAGGTGCGGGTGGGCGGCGGCGAGCGCCTCGTTCATCGCGATCCGACCGGCCATCCGGAAGGCGAGCTCGGAGCTGTCGACGCTGTGGTAGCTGCCGTCGACCAGGGTCACGGCGACATCGACCACCGGGAAGCCGAGCGGGCCTTTCTGCATCGCTTCCCGGACGCCATGCTCGACCGCCGGGATCCACTGGCGCGGGATCGCTCCGCCAGTGATCTTGTCGTGGAACTGGAAACCCTCGCCGCGTGACAGCGGCCGGACTTCGATCACCACGTCGCCGAACTGGCCGTGGCCGCCCGACTGCTTCTTGTGGCGGCCTTTCTGGGTGACCGTGCGGCGGATCGATTCGCGGTAGCCGATGGTCGGCTGGTGCGATTTCACCTCGACCCCGTAGCGCCGCTTCAGCCGCGCCAGGACGGTGTTCAGATGCTCGTCGTTGACGCCCTTGAGCCGCATTTCGTGGCTCGCCTCGTCCTGCTCGAGGACCAGCGCGCTGTCCTCCTCGAGCAAGCGCTGGAGTGCCCCGGACATCCGGACGTCGTCCTTGCGGTCGGCGGGCTCGATCGCGAGCGCATAGTTGCGCGCCGGGAGCTCGCTTTCGATCGGCGGCGGAAGCTTGCCGGCCCCGAGCCACTCGCCGGCCTTGACCGCGTCGATCTTGGCGACCGCGACGACGTCGCCGTCGCGCGCCTCGGCGACCTTCTGCGTCTTGTCGCCCTGCATCCGGAACAAAGCGCCGAGCCGCGCGATCGAGCCGTTCGCGGTCTTGAGGTCGGAGCCTTCGGCGATGGGCCCGCCGAGCGCCCTCGCCAGGGCCAGCCGGCCGACCGAGCCGCCGTGGTGGATCTTGAACACATGCAACGCCGGTGAGTCCACCGACAGGCGGCGGGCGGTCGCGTCCGGGCCCGGCGACTCGTGGCGCAGCGCCTTCAAGAGGCGGCCGACCCCCCAGGCGCTGCTCGCCGAGCCGAACAGCACCGGCACCCCGAGGCTTTCGCCCGTCTCGCGCGCCAGGTCCTGGAGAATCCGGTCGCGGCTCGGGGTCTCGTCCATCAGCAATTGCTCGAGCAGTTCGTCGTCATGGTCGGCCAGTTGCTCGAGCATGTGCGTGCGGGCCTCGGCCTCGCGCTGCTGGACCTCGGGCGGCATCTCGATCTGCTCGCTGTCCTTGCCGGGCCGGTAGTGGAACGCCCGCTCGAGCGCGAGGTCGACGAAGCCGGTGACCTTCTCGCCGTCGCGGATCGGGATCTGGCGGGCGATCAGCGGCGACACGCTCATCGGCTGAAGCGCCGACAGCAGGTCGCGGATCCGGCCGTGGGCCTGGTCGATCCGATTGACGAAAATCAGGTGCGGGATGCCGAGCTCGTCGAGCGCCCTGAGGGCAGGGGCGGCGAGCGGCGCCCGCGCCGGGTCCGGGTCGACGACCAGGATCGCCATGTCGGCCAGCGCCAGCGCGCGGGCGCCGTCGGCGGCGAAGCCGACCGAGCCGGGGCAGTCGATCAAAGCGAAGCGGTCGCCGAGATAGTCGAAATTGTAGAGGTTGAGCTCGGTCGAGCCGCCGCGGGCGCGCGCTTCCGGGCTGCTGTCGCCGATGCTGGAGCCGTTGGCGGTCGACCCCAGGCGGTCGGTCGCTCCGGCTGCGAACAGCATCGCTTCGGCGAGGCTGGTCTTTCCCGCGCCGGCCGGACCGACCAGCGCGATCGCTCGGGTGCCTTTGGTTTCTCCGCTTCTGGTTTCAGCGCCCATGCGACTCTCCTCTCGTCCCGGTTGTCGGGCGCGCGAGTCGCCTGAAGGCGCACCTTGCGCGCTCTTCGAAACGATCACCGTCGGACGGTTTTCGGCCGTTGGCAAGAGGGGCTTGTTACGGCAGCGTCATTGCGAGGAGCAGATGCGACGAACCATCGCCTTGCCGGTCAGGCGGCGGGCAGGAGCTTTCTGTCGCCGGCCAGCCGCAGCAGCGCCGCCTGCAGTTTTTCGAACGCCCGCACCTCGATCTGGCGGATTCGCTCGCGGCTGACGTCATAGACCTGGCTCAGTTCCTCGAGCGTCTTGGGCTCGTCGGTCAGCCGCCGCTCCATCAGGATGTGCTTCTCGCGGTCGTTCAGGGATTCCAGCGCGTCCATCAGCAGGTCGTGCCGCACCCGGCTTTCCTCGTCCTCGGCGATGCGCTCGTCCTGCAAGGGCCCGGTGTCGACCAGGAAGTCCTGCCACTGGCTCTCGCCGCCTTCATCGCCCTTGAGCGAAACGTTGAGCGACGTATCGCCGCCCATCGCCATGCGCCGGTTCATCGACACCACCTCGTCCTCGGTCACCCCGAGGTCGGTGGCGATCTTGGTGACGTCGGCGGGCTTGAGGTCGCCCTCCTCGAACGCATCGATCTGGTTCTTCATCCGCCTCAGGTTGAAGAACAATTTCTTCTGGGCGGCGGTGGTGCCCATCTTCACCAGGCTCCACGAGCGCAGGATGAATTCCTGGATCGAGGCGCGGATCCACCACATCGCGTAGGTCGCGAGCCGGAAGCCGCGGTCGGGCTCGAACTTCTTGACGCCCTGCATCAGGCCGATGTTGCCCTCGGAGATCAGTTCGCTGACCGGCAGCCCGTAGCCGCGGTAGCCCATGGCGATCTTGGCCACGAGCCGGAGGTGCGAGTTGACCAGCTTCGCCGCCGCCTCGGTGTCGCCATGCTCGCGCCAGCGCTTGGCGAGCATATACTCCTCCTCGGGGGCGAGGATTGGGAATTTCTTGATTTCGCTCAGGTAGCGGTTGAGCCCGGCCTCCCCGCCGGACGCGGGGATCGAGACGATGCCCTTCTGCTGTGCCATGCCGTCGTCTTCTCCCTGGGCCGAGCGCTTGTGCGGCGCCCTAGCGCTTCCAATCCTATACACCAAGAGCAGTGAACAGTTCCTGCATGTCGGCTGGCATGCCGCTCTCGAACGACAAGCGGTGCCGGGTCACCGGATGGGTGAACCCGAGCCCGGCGGCGTGCAAAGCCTGCCGGTGAAACCCAAGCTCGTTCAAAAGCTTGCGGTGCGTCTTGCCAACACCGCCGTAAATCGAGTCGCCGAGCAGCGGGTGGCCGATCGAGGCCATGTGCACCCGCACCTGGTGAGTCCGGCCGGTCTCGAGCCGGCACTCGACCAGCGCCGCGTCGCGCAGCAATGCAAGCCGTTTCCAGTGGGTGATGGCGCGCTTGCCGCGGCCGCCATCGTCCCTGGCTTTCACCACCGCGATCTTCTTGCGGTTGGCCGACGAGCGGGCGAGCGGCGCGTCGACCATTCCGCCGGCCGTCTTCGGAACGCCGGCGACGATCGCCAGATAACGCCGCTCGATGCTGTGCCTGGCGAACTGCCTGGCCAGCCCTTCGTGGGCGACGTCGGTCTTGGCGACCACCAGCAGCCCCGACGTGTCCTTGTCGATTCGGTGGACAATCCCCGGCCGCGCGACCCCGCCGATCCCCGACAGGCTGGCGCCGCAATGGTGGAGCAAAGCGTTGACCAGGGTCCGGTCGCGGTTGCCGGCGGCGGGATGGACGACGAGGCCGGCGGGCTTGTCGACGACCAGCAGATGCTCGTCCTCGAACACGATCGTCAGCGGGATATCCTGCGGCTCGTTGTGCGCGGGCTCGGGCTCGGGGACCGCCAGCCGGAACGCC
>DASTZO010000150.1:0-7491 GCA_035764265.1 Sphingomicrobium sp. | reverse complement strand
TCGGCGATGATCGGCCCACCCAGCGCCGCCCCGTACTGGGTGCGCTTGAAGTCGGGCTTGGGACGGTCGGCCCGCTTGTCGAAGACATTCTCCTCCATCAGGCTCTTGTCGGTGTAGGAGGCGAACACGTCGCCGCGCAGCTGGTTGGTCCCCGACTTGGACACCGAGGTGACGATGGCCGCCGCGGCCTGCTCATATTCGGCCTTGTAGTTCTGGGTCAGGACCCGGAATTCCTGCACCGCCAGCTGGGCGAACGGGTTCCCGCGGCTGTCCTGCTGGCCGGCCACGCCTTGGTCGAGCACGCTGTTCTTGAGGTTGATGCCGTCGATGAATACGTTGACCGCGGCCGCGGTCGACGCGCCGCTCTGGAAGCCGCGGTTGGTCTCGCTGTCGTTATATTTCACGCCCGGAGCGAGCTGGGTGAAGGCGAGGAAGTTGCGGTCGGTCTGCGGCAGCCGGCGGATTTGCTGCTGGCTGACGTTGGTCGCGACTTCGCTGGTGCGGGTTTCGACCAGCCGCCGGCCGGTGACGACGATCTCGTCGGTGGCGGCGGCCGCCGGCGGCGCCTCGCCCTCGGCCGCGGCAACCGGCGGCGCCAAATCGAGCGTCGCGCTCTGGCCGATCTCAACCGTCACCCGGTCGCTGACGGCAACGCCGCCGATCTGGGTCGAGATCGTGTAGGGCCCGGGCCGCAACCCGGCGAGCCGGTAATTGCCTTCGCTGTCGGTGGTCGCGGTGACGTCCTGGTTGGTGCTCTCGTTACGGGCCGTGACCACGGCGTTGGCAACGGCCGCCCCCTGGGCGTCGCGCACCTGGCCGCCGATCGACGCGGTGATCGTCTGAGCGGCCGCGGGGACCGCGACGGCGCTGATCATCGTGATGGTCGATACGCCGAGCAGAAGCGCGCGAAAGGCGGCGTTGGGCTCGAGGCGGCGGCGGCTGTTGGACTTGGTCATGAGATCTCCCCTTTGGATCCTGGATGTGTCGGTCGGTCGGTTGGCTGGGTTGACGAACGGATGGCAAGCACCGGCTGGAACAGGTGCCGGCGGTCGGTCGGGCGGCCGGCGGCCAGCTCGATGCAGCATTCGAGCGCGCGTCGGCCGATCTCGGCGATCGGCACCGCGGCGGTGGTCAGCGCGGGACTCACGTAGCGGGCGATCGGGATGTCGTCGAAGCCGGCGAGCGCGATGTCCCCGGGGACGCTCAGGCCCGCGTCGCGGAGCGCCACCAGGCAGCCGATCGCCATCATGTCGTTGGCGCAGAAGATCGCGTCCGGAGGCGCCGCGCCGATGAGCTCGCCCGCCGCCGCGCGGCCCGACTGCTCGCTGAAGTCGCCGGCGACGACCCGCTCGGCGCCGCCCGCCGCCTCGATCGCGGCGCGGTAGCCGCGAAGCCGCTCGCGGGCCTCGAAATTGTCGGCCGGCCCGGCGACGAAGGCGATCCGGCTGCGGCCGCTGTCGAGCAGGTGCCGGGTGATCGCGAACGCGCCGGCGAAATTGTCGATTTCGAACGACGGGGCGTCGCGGTGGGCGCCGCTGCCGAGGAACACCATCGGCGCCGAGCCCTTGCGCGAATGGAGCAGCTCCTCGCCGGCGTTGGGCAGCATGACGATGATCGAATCGACCCGGCTGCGCATCGCCCGAAGCGCCGCGGCGGCCTCGGCCGGGTCGCCGTGTGAACTGGACAGCAGCAGGTGCAGCCCGCGCGCGCGGGCGGCGAGGTCGATGCCGCGGATCAGCTCGGAAAAATATTCGCCGTGAAGGTCGGGGAGCAGCACCCCGATGGTGTCGGTGCGCCGGGTCGACAGGGCCCGGGCGCCGCTATGCGGGACATAGTCGAGTTCATCGGCGATCCGCAGCACCCGGTCGCGGGTCAGGCCGGCGACCTTGTCGATTCCGTTGAGGGTGCGCGACACCGTTGCCACCGAAACATCCGCGGCCCGAGCCACGTCGCGGATGGTGGCGCCTTTCAATCGGGTTCCCGCCGGATGCTTGGGCTGGTTCTGGAATGGTCCACGGGGCGCCCCGAACAGCTATGGATGCCGCTTTGGTGTAAACGGTTACATGAGCGACCGTATCAGGTCTCCGCCGGACTGCAAGTGTCTATTGTCCGGCGGGTTTTTGAATCAGGCCGCCAAGGATCCGGGCTTTTGCGAAGGCCTCGGGAACGCCTGGCCGCCGCGGTCGAACAGATAGCAGTGCGCAGGCGCCGCAAGCAGCTTCACCGACTGGCCTTCGCGGACCTCGTCGTGCGACGTCAGCTGCATGATCAGCGGCTCGTCCGCGACCTCGGTGGCGAGGTAGGCGAAGCGCATGTTGCCGAGCCATTCGATCAGCGCGACGCTCGCCGCGATCCCGTCGCCGGTGTGCGACAGGGTCAGATGCTCGGGCCGGATCCCGAGGGTCGCCGGATCGCCCTTGCCGGCGCCGGCCGCATCGACCGCCACTTCGACCTCCCGCCCGTCGCGCAGCCTGACCGTCGCGGCGTCCGGACCCGCGGTTTCGAACGTCGCCTCGAGGAAGTTCATTTTCGGCGAGCCGATGAAGCCCGCGACGAACAGCGACGCCGGCCGCTCGTACAGCTCCTCGGCGGTGCCGAGCTGCTCGACCCGGCCCTTGTCGATGATCGCGATCCGGTCGGCGAGCGTCATCGCCTCGACCTGGTCGTGCGTCACGTAGACGGTGGTCGTCTTGAGCCGCTTGTGGAGCCGCGCGAACTCGTAGCGCATCCGCACGCGAAGCGCCGCGTCGAGGTTCGATAAGGGCTCGTCGAACAGGAACACCGACGGGTGGCGGACGATCGCGCGGCCGATCGCGACCCGCTGCCGCTGCCCGCCGGACAGAGTTTTCGGGCGGCGGTCGAGCAGGTGGCGGATTCCGAGCAGCTCGGCTGCGTCGGTGACCGCCGAGTCGATCTCCGCCTTGCTCTTGCCGGCGAGCTTCAGCCCGAACGCCATATTATCGTATAGCGTCATGTGCGGGTACAAAGCGTAGGACTGGAACACCATCGCGATGCCGCGCTTGGCCGGCGGCAGGTCGTTGACCCTCTTGTCGCCGATCAGCACGTCGCCGCGGTCGACCTCGTCGAGGCCGGCGATCGCGCGCAGAAGCGTCGACTTGCCGCACCCGGACGGACCGACGAGGACCAGGAACTCGCCTTCGCCGACGCTCAGCTTGACGTCGCGAAGCACCGGCGTCGCCCCGAAGGACTTGCTGACGCCGCGCAATTCAACCGTAGCCATCAAGCACCTCCCGATGCCGCCGCCGTGGTGGCACAGCTGATCGGCCGAGGACAAGAGCGCAACCGCGTCCGCGTGCGGTCTCGGAGGTGGACGCGGCTGCACCTCATGTCCGCTTTCCACCCTCTGAGGACGTGTGCGCCAGGTTGAGTTTCTCGTGGCGGCCGAACGACGCGGTCAGCGCTCGAACAGCACCGGGTTCTTCGGCGTGTCGATCACCTCGCCGACCTTGGCGCCGGGGCACCAGGCGTCGCGGTCCGCCTGCTCCATGCGGTTGGCCGGCGCCTTCAGGCGCATGTCCCGGTCCATGTAGATGATGGTCATCACCGCCCGCGGGCGGTCGGTGAGGTTCGGCCCGGCGCGGTGGAAGGTCCAGCCCGAGTGGAAGCTCACTTCGCCGAGCTCGAAGGGATCGTCGATCAGCGGGAACCCCTGCCGCTCCATCTCGGCCGCGATCAGCCGCTCGCTTTGGTCGGAAATCGGCAGGTCGCGCCCCACTTCGAAGCGCTGGCTCCCAGCGTAGAAACCGATCGGTCCCATGGCCGCCGGGACGGGCTGGAGCGGCACCCAGGCGGTGATCGATCGGTCGCTGGCGAGCGGCCAGTAATATTGATCCGCGTGAGCCGGGGTGATCCCGCCGCCCGGCTCCTTCATCAGCGACTGGTCGTGATAGAGCCGCACTCTGTCGACCTCGAGAAGCGCGGCGGCGATTCCCGCGAGCCTCCTGCCGAACACGAATTCCCGGGCGAGCCCGCCCTGCTCCCACAGGTTGGTGATCTGGAGGAACGCCTTGCCGTAGGTCGAGCGCTCCGCCAGCGGGCGCGTCTGCCGGTTGAGCGCCATGGTCAGTCGAACGAGCTCATCGCCGTAGTGCTGCAGCTCGTCCGCGGCGAACAGCTGCTTCAGGCGAACGAAGCCGTCGCGCCGGAACAAGTCGATCTGGTCGTCGCCGATGGGGTACGGGCGGTCGACATCGAACGGCATCGATCAATGCTAGTGCGTGGCGCGGCGCAGCGCCATCTGATAGCGCTCCAACCCATGCCGCTGACCGCCGCTGGTAGGCACGCCATGATCCGGGCGATTGTCGCCGCGATTGCCTTCCTGCTTGGAGCGGCGGCCGGGGCGCGGGAACCACCGGGACTGCATTCGGCCCTGGATCGGCTGGCCGTGGAAGGCCGGTTCAGCGGCGCCGTCGTCATTCGCGGTCCCGAAGGCATTCGCTTCGCCCGTGGCTACGGCCTCGCCGACCCGTTCGCGAACCGGGCCTTCACCCCCGACACGCCGGCCGATAGCGGCTCGTTGGCCAAGCCGGTGACGGCCGCGGCGGTCCTCATGCTCGCGCGCGAGGGCAAGCTCGACCTTGACGCCCCTGTCCGGCGATACCTTCCGGAATATCCGCATGCTTCGACAATTGTCCGGCACCTGCTCGCCCATTCGGCCGGCCTGAGCATTGACGAATCCGAGCGTTCGATCGTCGGCAAGACCAACGAGGCGCTCCTTGCCGAAGCCCGCCGCGGCGAGCCGCTGTTCGAGCCCGGCAGCGGCTTTACCTACTGCAACCTCTGCTCGGTCGCGCTGGCGATATTGATTGAGCGCGTCAGCGGCTCGCATTATCTCGACTTTGCCCGCACGCGGCTCCTGCTCCCGGCCGGGGTCGCGCTGAGGCCGAGACGGCTTTCCGACTGGGCTGGGCGCGCGATCGGCTACCGCCGCACCACCGACGGCAAGGTCGAGCGCGCCGACAGCTATGAGGACGAGCGGTTCTACGGCGCCGCGAACCTGAGCGTTTCCGCGTCCCAGCTCGCCGAGTGGGGCACGCAATGGTGGCGGCCGCCGCTGACTTCGATCCGCTCGCCGGCGACAACGCCGGCCATGATTTCCGCAAAGCGGTCCGGCCTGACGTGGGGGAATTGGTACTGCGCTCCGGGCGGGCGCCGCTGCCATTACCTCGGCCATCACGAGGGCTTCCACCACATGCTCTACTGGGACTCGGAGCGCCGCGTTTCACTGGCGTTGGTCAGCAACAATACGCTGGCGCCGGCGCTCCAGCAGCGGCTTCAGCGCGCGCTGGTCGCCTTCGCCGAAGGACGCAGTGCCCAGGCCCGGCGGGAGCTTGCGCAGCCGCTTGCGGATCGCCCGGTCGCGCCGGGCCGCTACCGGTTCCCGACCGGCGAGGCGGTTGTCGTCCGCAGCAAGCGCAAGTCGAGCCTCGCCGTCGATCGCCGCGAGATCGAATATCCAGCCTATCGGATGGGAGCCGGGATCCGCTACGTGCCCGGGCTCGATGCCTACCTCGCCGGCGCCCCGGGCGGGGGGCTGCGCTGGCTCAGCCTCCACGAGGATTTCCGGGGCGCACCGTCAGCGCCGCGCAGGTGACAGGCCGCCGCCCCATCTGATAGCGCTCCAACCCATGCCGCTGACCGCCGCCGCCTCCGCCCGAGAAATCCTCACCGGGCTCCATGATGTGATGGCGAGCCGGGGCAGCGCCCAGTCCAAGCTCGACAAGGTCGTCGACCTGATCGCCGAGGCGATGGAGAGCGAGGTCTGCTCGATCTACCTGCTGCGCGACAACCAGCTCGAGCTGTTCGCCACCCACGGCCTTCGCAAGGAAGCGGTCCACGTCACCCGGCTGGCGATGGGCCAGGGCCTGGTCGGGACGATCGCCCAGGAAGGGCGCATCCTCAACCTCGCCGAGGCCGCCAGCCACCCTGAGTTCGTCTATCTGCCCGAGACCGGCGAGGAGCGATATCACAGCTTCGCCGGCGTCCCGATCGTCCGGCTCGAAAGCCCGGTCGGCGTGCTCGCCGTCCAGCACGCCGAGCCGCGCCGCTACGAGGACGTCGAGATCGAGGCTCTGCAGACGGTGGCGATGGTGCTGTCGGAGATGATCGCCGCGGCGCGGCTGGTCGACGGCGCCCGCCGCGGCCGGATGCGCAGCGCCGGCCCGCTGCGACTGACGGGCCTCAAGCTGGTCACCGGAATGGCCAAGGGCGAAGCAGTGTTCCACCAGCCGCGGGTGGTCGTCGAGCACACCGTCGCCGAGGACACCGAGGCCGAGCGCGCGCGGGTCTACGACGCGTTCCGGCGGATGCGCGAGCAGATCGACGCGATGACCAAGGAGGCCGAGTTCGGCACCGCTGGCGAGCACCAGGAGATCCTCGCCGCTTACCGCATGTTCGCCTACGACGAAGGCTGGGGGCGGCGGATCAACGAGGCGATCGACAGCGGCCTGACCGCCGAGGCGGCGATCGAGCGGGTCCAGCAGCGCACCCGCGCCCGGATGCGCGAGATCGACGACCCGTTGCTCCAGGAGCGGATGCACGACCTCGAGGATTTGTCGAACCGGCTGCTGCGCATCGTCTCGGGGCGGATGGGCACCGCGGCGCAGACCGGCCTCACCCGCGACACGGTGCTGATCGCCCGCAACCTCGGCCCCGCCGAGCTGCTCGAGTACGACCGCCGGCGGCTGAAGGCCGTGCTGCTCGAGGAAGGCTCGCTGACCGCGCACATGACCATCGTCGCGCGGGCGATGGGGGTGCCGGTCGTCGGCCGCCTCCAGGACATCCGCCACAGCGTCAACGAGCGCGAGACCATCCTCGTCGACGGCGACAACGGCAGCGTCATCATCCGCCCCAACCGGACTCTGACCGCCGGCTTCGACCATCGCATGGCCTTGAGCCAGAAGCGGCGCGCCCAGTTCGCCGCGGTCCGCTCGCTTCCGGCGGTCACGAAGGACGGGCTCGAGGTCAGCGTGATGGTCAACGCCGGGCTCGCCGAGGACGCCGCGGCGCTCGAGCTGACCGGCGCCGACGGGATCGGCCTGTTCCGGACCGAGTTCCAGTTCCTGGTCTCGGCGACGCTCCCCGGCCGCGAGCGCCAGCAGCGGCTCTATTCGAAGGTGCTCGACGCCGCCGGCGACCGGCCGGTGACCTTCCGGACGCTCGACATCGGCGGCGACAAGGCCCTGCCCTACCTCGCCGACGTCAAGGACGAGGCCGAGAACCCGGCGATGGGCTGGCGCGCTCTGCGCCTGTCGCTCGACCGCTCGACGCTGATGAAGGCGCAGGCCCGGGCGCTGATCGAGGCGTCCGCCGGCCGAGTGCTTCGGGTGATGTTCCCGATGATCTCCGAGCCGTGGGAATATGAGGAGGCGCGCGCCCTGGTCGAGGAGCAGATCGCCTGGGCCCGCAAGTCGAAGAAGAAGCTTCCCTCGCGCGTCGAGTTCGGCGCGATGCTCGAGGTGCCGAGCCTCG
>DASTZO010000149.1:0-2765 GCA_035764265.1 Sphingomicrobium sp. | reverse complement strand
TTCGACCTGCCGATCGAGGACATCTTCGTCTCGCCGGCGCGGCGCAGCTCGAAGGCGATCTAGCCGGCCGGCTCCTGCGCGAGCGCCTGCTCGATCAGCTCCTCGGCGCGGGTGAACAGCTCGGGGTCGACGGCCGCCCCCGAAGCGGCGGCATTCTCGACCACCTGCTGCGGACGCGACGCGCCGATGATCGCCGAGGCGACATTGGGCTCGCGAAGCACCCAGGCGAGCGCGAACTGCGGCAGGGTCAGCCCGGCTTCCCCGGCGATCGGCTTCAACCGCTGCACCGCGCGCAGCACGGGCGGGTCCATCAGCCGGTCCATCCAGCCGCCCATCACATCGTCCGCCGCTCGGGTGCCGGGCGGCGGCGGCCGGTCGGGATCGTATTTGCCGGTCAGAACGCCCTGGCCGAGCGGCGACCAGACGATCTGCGAAATGCCGTTGGCCGCGCACAGCGGGATCACGTCCGCCTCCGGCTCGCGCCACAGCAGCGAATATTGCGGCTGGCTGGAGACGAACTTGGCGACTCTCGTCCCGAGCGAAGACGAGGGCCCGGCCATGTCCAGAGCGGCCTGGATGCGCTCGGCCGGCCATTCGGAAAAGCCGATGTAGCGCACCTTGCCGCTGTCGACCGCCCGGGTCAGCGCCTCCATCGTCTCCTCGAGCTCGGTTTCCTCGTCGTAGCGGTGGCATTGGTAGAGATCGATGACGTCGGTCCGAAGGCGCTCGAGCGACGCGTCGAGCTGCTTTTCGACCTGGGCCCGCGACAGGCCGCGGTCCTCGTCGCTCATCGGGAAAAACAGCTTGGTGGCGAGGATATAGCTGTCGCGCGGCCGGCCCTCGAGCGCTTGGCCGAGGAAGGTCTCCGCGGCGCCGCGGCCGTAGACGTTGGCGGTGTCGATGAAGTTGATGCCTTGGTCGAACGCGGCATCGAGGCAGGCGCGGGCGGCATCGGCCTCGACCCCGACTCCATAGGTCAGCCACGAGCCGAGCGAAATTTCCGAAACCTCGAGATCGCTGTCACCAAGCCTGCGGTACTGCATCGGTCGTCGCCTCCTCGTCCGACGCTCAACCGGCGCGCGGCCCCAGCGTTCCCGCGAAACGTCCGGGCAAAGAAAATCCCGGGCGAAGCGGGTGCCTCGCCCGGGAAGTTGTAACGCCCGTGTGCCCGGGTCGTCCGCGCTTTAGGGCTCCCGCAAAGTACCGACTTTGCGGGAATTCCCCTTAGCCGCGCTCGCCGGCGCTCGGCGGCGGAGGCGGAGGCGGAGGCGGCGGCGGGCACATGTCCGTCGCCAGGATCACCGAGCCGTCCGGGCAGGTCTGCGTCGCCGGAGCCTCGGGAGGAGGCGGCGGCGGAGGCGGCGGCGGCGGCGGCGGAGGCGGCGGCGGCGGAGCGAAGTTGTAGATCAGGCTCAGCAGCAGGCTGTGCGAACGGAAGCGGTTCTCGAAGTCCGACAGCAGCAGACCGTTGGTCGTCTGATCGACGTTGGTGGTGCCAACGACGAACCGGTTCGGGTTGCCCGAGAGGGCGATCGCATCGTCCTCGAGGCCGATCTTGCCGGTCCGGAAGTAACGATACTTCAGGCCAACGTCGATGTTGCTGGAAAGCGCGGTGCGGGCACCGGCGATCAGCTGGTAGGCCCAGGCGCTGTCCGAATCGCCGAACAGCTTGACTCGAGCGCGGCCGAAACCGCCGCCGGCGTAGAATGACATGCCGTCATCGTCGCCGAAGTCGAGCAAGGCGTTGACCATGCCGGACAGGACCGAAACGCGTCCGTCGAGGTCGAGATCGTCGGCGGTCAGCGCCGGAAGGCCGGGAGCTCCGGGATCCGGGGCGGCCGAAGGCCGGTTGAGGGCCGCGTTGAGCGCGGCGATATCGCTGTTGTCGATTTCGAATTCATCGACGCTGGCGCGCTTGTAGCCGAGCTCGGCTTCGAGCCGGAACATGCCGAAGTCGTAGCCGCCGATCAGGTCGAGGTCATAACCGGTCTTGTAATCGATGCCGAACATGTCCTCGAACGTCGTGTCGGCCGGCCCGGCCGGAGCGAGCGGTGTCGCCGGCGTCTGGGTGGTCGTGAAGTCGACGAAGGCATCGCCGTCATTGTCCTTAGGGAACAGAACGCCCCCTTCGACACCGATATAGCCGGCCCCGTCGCGGGCGACGGCCGGTGAGGCAATTGCCGCGACGGCAACTGCGGCGAGAAGATATTTGCGCATGTACTTTACCCCTTATGGCGCTTGATTGGCGGCTCCCTAACCGCCCGCCCCGCTGAAAGTTTCAGCCCAGCAA
This sequence comes from Sphingomicrobium sp., assembly GCA_035764265.1. Lineage (GTDB taxonomy): Bacteria > Pseudomonadota > Alphaproteobacteria > Sphingomonadales > Sphingomonadaceae > Sphingomicrobium. The sequence continues at coordinate 475 of DASTZO010000149.1, read as the reverse complement.
CGTCCCGCCGGCAATTGGATTGAAACTGATGCAATCAGGCCACACCGGATTCTTGCGGTCCCTTTTCGCCGCTCCCGGCAACGAGGCGTCGCGGGCGATTTGGCCTGTCCGCCGGCGGGGCTAAGGCCTAAGCCGCTGGCGCAATGAGCGAAAACCAGCCTCAGCTCCACCATCTCGATTGCGGCGGCCACCGCCTCGCCTACCGGCTGCGCCGCGGCTCGGCCCCGACCCTGCTGTTCCTGCCAGGCTATGCGTCGGACATGGACGGCGCCAAGGCGGTGGCGCTGGATGCGTTCGCCGGGCGCCGAGGACTGGCGATGCTGCGGTTCGATTATTCGGGCACCGGTCTGTCCGCGGGCAGCTTCGCGCACGGAACGCTCGAGCGCTGGATCGACGAGGCGCAGGCGATGGCCGAGCAGCTGATCGCCGGGCCGCTGATCCCGATCGGCTCGTCGATGGGCGGCTGGATCGCGCT
>DASTZO010000148.1:0-2121 GCA_035764265.1 Sphingomicrobium sp. | reverse complement strand
GCCGCCTTGCCCGGCTCGCCCTTGGCCAGCCGATAGTCCCCTTCCGGAAGCGTCTCCGGGAGCTTGGCGAGGCACCAGGGCGACAGCGATGCGGCGTTGGCGACTGCGGTCACCACCTCAAACTCGGCGCCGCTCGGCAGGATCACGCTCGCATAGCCGGTCTTGCCGTCGAAGCGGTGTGCTTCGAGCAGGGCCCGGTCCGCGGCGCTGCGGCCCTTTGCCCACTCGCCGAAGCTGTCCTTGTCGACGATGTGGATGGCGCGCGCCTTGCGGCCGCGGTCGGCGAGGAGCATCGTGCTGAAATCGGTCATGGGGCGGGGCTGTAGCCAAGGAACGCCGTCACCCCAACCCTCTCCCGGCGCCGGGAGAGGGCGTCGTCGGGTGCAGCTACATCAGCTGGTTCTTGGTGAGCTGCGCGCGCAGCGCTCCGGCCGCATAGCTGGTGAGCGTGATCGGGGCGGTCTGGTCGGACCAGTGGACGTTCACATAGAATTGCGCGGGGTTCTTGCGGATCTCCTCGATCAGCGGGCGCGCGACATCGACGCAGCCGGTGTTCGTGCCGTTCAGTGTGAGCGCCAGATGGACGACAATCGGACCGGCCACGGTCGCGTCACCGCGGTGGATGTGCGCGCCGGAGCCGGCTGCGACCGAATAGCCCGGATTCACGCCCGAGGTGGTTATTTCCCAGCAGACCCGCGCCTGGCCCGGGTTGATGATGATGTTGGCGAAGCCGCTGGCGTCCGGGTCGCCCGGTCCCGGAACCTCGGCTTCGTCGGTCAGGATCATCGAGAACTTTTGGCCGCCTTGCGCGACCGGTTCGGCAAGCGCGGTTCCGAACAGCGCCGCCGAGGCTCCAAACGCCAATAAAAGCTGAGCTTTGGGCGTCATGGCTGATTACTCCCTCGCCATCTACCCGCCCCGATGCGCTAAAAGATTCGTATAGCGATTCGGTTCCGTTATGAGTTTAACGGCACTCCGTAGAGGTCGTGCTCGTCGCTGTCCTCGATCAAAGCCGGGACGATGTCGCCGGGCGTCAGATGCGCCGCGTCGCGCAAATGGACCTCGCCGTCGATCTCGGGCGCGTCGGCCTTCGAGCGGCCGGTCGCCCCGCCGGTTTCCTTGTCGACCGAATCAATCAGCACTTCCAATGACTTACCGATTTTGGCTCGCAGCTTTTCGGCCGAAATCCGCGCCGACAGCGCCATGATCCGCTCGTAGCGCTCCTGCTTGACCTCCTCGGGCACCGGGTCGGGCAGCGCATTGGCGGCCGCCCCCTCGACCGGCTCGAAGCGGAACGCTCCGACGCGGTCGAGCTGGGCGGCCTCGAGCCAGTCCAGCAGATATTGGAAATCTTCCTCGGTCTCACCGGGGAAGCCGACCACGAACGACGAGCGGATGGCGATGTCGGGGCAGACGTCCCGCCACCCGGCGATCCGTTGCAGCACCCGCGCGTCGTTGGCCGGGCGGCGCATCGCGCGCAGCACTTTCGGGCTGGCGTGCTGGAACGGGATGTCGAGGTAGGGGAGCACCAGCCCCTCGGCCATCAGCGGGATCACCCGGTCGACGTGCGGGTAGGGGTAGACATAGTGCAGCCGCACCCAGGCCCCCAGCGAGCCGAGCTCGCGCGCGAGGTCGGTCATGTGCGCTCGCACCTCGCGGCCACGCCAGGTCCACGACGCGTGGCGCAGGTCGACCCCGTAGGCCGAGGTGTCCTGGCTGATCACCAGCAGCTCGCGGGTGCCCGCGGCGACCAGTTTCTCCGCCTCGCGAAGGATCGCGTCGGGGCGGCGGCTGACGAGGTCGCCGCGCAGCGAGGGGATGATGCAAAAGGCGCAGCGGTGGTTGCAGCCCTCGGCAATCTTCACATAGCTGTAGTGGCGGGGAGTCAGCTTGAGCCCGGCTTCGGGCACCAGGTCGAGGAACGCGTTGGCGACCGGCGGCGCCGCCTCGTGGACCGCGGCGACGACCTCCTCATATTGCTGCGGGCCGGTGACCGCGAGCACGCCCGGGAAGCGGGCGCGGATGACGTCGGCGTCCTTGCCCATGCAGCCGGTGACGACCACCCGGCCGTTCTCGGCGATCGCCTCGCCGATCGCCTCGAGGCTCTCGGCCTTGGCCGAA
>DASTZO010000147.1:0-5058 GCA_035764265.1 Sphingomicrobium sp. | reverse complement strand
TTCCGGGTCATTGATCGGGAAGACGTCCTCCGGCTCACCATCGATTTCCAGCATTCCGACTTCACCGGTTTGACGATGGCGCGCGTGGTCGAGCGTATAGCTGACCCGCACCGTGTGGCTGGGCGCGAGCTCCCAGCGCAGGCCGGCGATGACGCCGTAGCGATGGGTCTGGGTCTGGCTCGGCGCGAGGACCGTCACCCGGTCGAGGACATCGCCGTCGCCGTTGATGTCGCGGCCGAAGAACGGCGTTCCGCCGAGATAGCCCGCGACGCATCGGTTGTTCGTACTGATCGGCGTGGTTCGGCAGGAAGCGACGCTCGCCGTGCCGCCCGCCGGGTTGATGTCGCGCAGGCCCTCTTCGCCGGTCACGGTGCCGCCGCCGTTGGCCTTCACATATTGGTAGCTCGGGTCGACGGTGAGGACGAGACCCTCGGCGATCGTGAAGCGAGAGGCGCCGCGAATGTTGCCGGTGTTCGACGGGTTGTAGCGGCGGTCGAACTCGGTGCCGCAGCTCGCCTGGTTGGGCGGCGCCGGAGCGGGCGCATCGGCGACCCCCGCCTGCGGCGTGTCCAGTACGCAAGTGTCGTTGATGTCATAGAAGCGCTCGTCGCGGCTGCCCGGATAGCGGTTGCTCGTTCCGGACCCGACCACTCGCGGCGCCGAGTTTGTGGTGCTTTGCGTGGTGTCGAGCCGGAGCGGCAGCGAGCCGAAGAAATTGTTGCGATTCTGGTTGTAGTGACCCGAGACCGACACGAAGTCACCGGCCGCGCCGACCGGCTGCCAGATGCGCGCGTTGTACTGCTGCTTGTCGATCTTGCCGTAGCCGTTGAACGGCACCCGGTTGTCGGCCTTGGACGCCGACACGAAGGCGCGGGTGCCCCACGGCCCGACGGTGCCGATGTTCCAGACGGCGAAAAAGCGCCGGAAATCCCATTCGCCGAGCGAAATGAGCCCACGCAGGTTCATATCGCTGGCGGGAATCATGGTGCGGTAGTTGACGGTCCCTCCCACCGCCGAGGCGGTCGGCGAGTCGACGTCGGTCGAGCCGAGATTGACGTTGACCTGCTCGATCAGCTCGGGGTCGAGCTGCTGGTTCGAGTAGATCGCGTAATTGCCGCTGTCGTTGAGCTGGATTCCGTCGAACGTCAGGCTGATTCGGGTCGAATCGAAACCGCGGATGGTGAGGTTGCCGCCCGAGGAGCCGTAGGCGTCGTTGTTCTGGAAACTGACCCCCGGCACCAGGTTGATGGTGTCGAGAATCGTCTGGCCGGGGTTCTGCCGGGCGATGATCTCCTGGGTCAGGACCGCCTTGGCCTTGGCGGCGTCGGGCGCCTGGACCCCGCCGACATCCCGGACCCGGGTGCCGGTGACGATGATCGCGTCCTTCTCGAAGTCGACCGAGCCGGTCGACTGGGCATGGGCGGCTGCCGGCATCAACAATGCCGTAGAGCAAAGCAGAGCAAATTTTTTCACGGAAAATGATCCCCCGAACGAGCGACTCACAGAACAGATTCGAGGGGCAGCTATAGCCGGTTCAAGACATTGCGATGACAAGCATTTCGGCCGTCACCGGATTCCTGGCCGCCGTTGCAGATTCGACACGGAAATCGAAAGCCGCCACCCCCGCGACTCGCAACCATTTCGAGCAAATCGCCGCCCGGTTGGCAACCGTTAACCGACGCTAAGCTCGTCTTTCGTCGAGCCGGCGGCCGAGCGCCACGAACAGATAGACCAAGGGCGGGACGAAGATCAGCGACAGCACGACCTTGGCCAGCATCTGGCCCATCAGCAGCTCGGCGATCGGGAACACGCCGTAGAAGGCGACGGTGATGAAAATGAGCGTGTCGACGATCTGGCTCAAGACGCTGGCGACCGCCGAGCGGAGCCACAGCAACCGCCCGCCGGAGCGCTTCAGCCGGCTGAAGATGGTGACGTTCAAAATCTGCGACGTGCCGTAGGCGAGGATCCCGCCGAGCCAGATTCGCGGGGTCCCGCCCATCACCGTCTCGAACGCCTCGAGCCGCCGCGGGTCCATGTCGTCGGCCGCCGGGGTGCCGAGCACCAGCAGGGTCAGCAGAAGCGAGGCGATCAGCGGCACGAAGCCGATCAGCACCAGCCGGTTGGCAATCGACCGGCCGTGCAGCTCGGCGACCGCGCTCGAGGTGATGACCAGGAACAGGAAGGCGAAAATGCCGGCCTCGACCGCCAGCGGCCCAAGGGCGACCTGCTTGTTGCCGAGCACGCCTGCGATGCACACCATGCCGCCGTAGAAGATCCCGAACGCGAACAGGGACGGGCTGATGAGCGGGTGTTGCGGCGCTGCGCCCGCTTCCGGTGCGCGCGCGGCGGCCTGGACTTCGCTGGTCATGGCGGTTGGCGTAACGAGTCGTTCGGCTCGCCGCAATGACGGCGAGTTGACCGCCCGCGTGAGCCGACGCTAGGCCCATCCACCGTGACTTCCCCAAAGCTCGACATAGTGGCCATCGGCGATGCGATCGTCGACGTGATCGCGACCTGCGACGACGCGTTCCTGGCCGAGCGCGGCTTGCAGAAGGGCTCGATGCGGCTGCTCGACTCAGACGAGGCCGACGATCTCTACGCGGCGATGCGGCCGGCCCGCGAGACCAGCGGCGGCTCGGCGGCCAACAGCATGGCCGGGGTCGCCGCGCTCGGCCTCGACGCCGGCTTCATCGGCCAGGTCGCCGACGACCAGCTCGGCGAGATTTTCGCCCACGACATGCGCTCGCTCGGGGTTCGGTTCGACACTCCGCCGCTCAGTAACGGACCGCCGACCGGCCGCTGCCTGATCCTCGTCACGCCCGACGCCCAGCGGACCATGAACACCTGCCCCGGCGCCAGCCACGAGCTCACTCCGCAGGCGCTCGACGAGGAGCTGGTCCGCTCGGCCGCAATCACCTTCCTCGAAGGCTATCTGTGGGGCCCCGAGCGCCCGCGCGCGGCGATGCTGCAGGCGGCCGAGATCGCCCATCAGGCCGACCGCGCGGTCGCCTTCACCCTGTCGGAAAGCCTGTGCATCCCGGGCCGGCGCGAAGGCGTCCAGGCGATGATCGATTCCGGCGCGATCGACCTGTTGTTCGCCAACGAGGACGAGGTCCGGCACCTGACCGGCAGCGACGACCTCGAACGGGCGATCGGGCAGCTGTCGGCGAAGATCGCGACCCTGGTCGTCACCCGCGGTGCGGCGGGGGCAATGGCGCTCGAGGATGGCCAGCGGATCGAAATCCCCGCCGCGCCGGTGGAGCGGGTGGTCGACACGACCGGCGCCGGCGACCTGTTCGCCGCCGGCTTCCTCGCCGCCCGCTGCCGCGGCCACGATCTCCGGCGCTGCCTCGACGCCGGCGCCCTCGCCGCCGCGGAGATCATCTCCCATTTCGGCGCCCGCCCCGAAGCCGACCTCAAGCAATTGGTGCGGCTGTGAAGAACATCCGCCGCCTCGCCGTCTACTGCGGATCGTCGATCGGCTCCGACCCGATGTTCGCCGACGCCGCGGTCGAGCTTGCCCAGGTCATGGCCGGGCGCGGTGTCGACCTGGTCTACGGCGGCGGCCGGCTCGGGCTGATGGGGCTGATCGCCGACAGCGTGCTCGCCGCCGGCGGCCGCGCCTACGGGGTCATTCCCAACGCGCTGGTCGACCTCGAGGTCGCGCACACCGGCCTGACCGAGCTGTACCGCGTCGACACGCTCCACGAGCGCAAGGCGAAGATGACCGATCTCGCCGACGCGTTCGTCGCTCTGCCCGGCGGCATCGGCACGCTCGACGAACTGTTCGAGGCCTGGTCCTGGAACGCGCTCGGCTACCACGCCAAGCCGCTCGCCTTGCTCAACGTCGCGGGCTTCTGGGACGGCCTCGATTCGTTCCTCGACCATGCCGCCGCGTGCGGCTTCCTGTCGCCGGCGCGGCGCGAGCAGCTGCTGGTCGCCGAGAGTGCGGACGAGGCGCTCAAACTGCTGGACGAAGCCGCCGCGACCGCTGCAAAAGGCATGGTCTGGTAAGGCGCGTCGCGTAGCCCTGGGGGGAATTCAATGAACCAAATCCTGCTCGGGCTCGCCGGCATCCTTGTCATCCTCGCTTTGGCGTTCGCCTTGTCGACCAACCGCAAGGCGATCCGCCTGCGGGTCGTCGCCGCCGCCTTCGCGCTGCAGGCGGGGATCGCGGTGCTGGTGCTCTACACGCCGTGGGGGATCGCCGCGATCAAGGGCATGTCCAACGGGGTCGCCAATCTGCTCGGCTACGCCAACGAGGGCACCGAGTTCCTGTTCGGCCCGTCGGAAAAGAATCCGCTGGCGCTGACCTTTGCCCTGGGCGCGCTGCCGGTGATCATCTTCTTCGCCTCGATCGTCGCCATCCTCTATTACCTCGGCATCATGCAGCGGGTCGTGCGCTGGGTCGGCGGTGCGATCGGCTGGGTCACCGGAATCAGCCGCGTCGAATCGCTGAGCGCCGCTGCCAACATCTTCGTCGGCCAGTCCGAATCGCCTTTGGTCATCCGCCCCTATCTCGCCGCACTGCCGCCCTCGCGCCTGTTCACCGTGATGACCGTCGGCATGGCCGGGGTCGCCGGGACCATCCTCGCCGCCTACGCGAGCCTGCTCGGCGAGCGCTATCTGCCTTACCTGCTCGCCGCGGCCTTCATGTCGGCGCCGGGCGGCATATTGATGGCCAAGATCATCATGCCCGACGACCCGCCGGGGCCGGACGAGCTGCCGCTGGAGGGCGGCGTGGTCGATGAGGACCAGGTCGACGTCGCCGAGACGTTCGAGGAGGGCGAGCGGCCGGCGAACATCATCATGGCCGCGGCCCAGGGCGCCCAGACCGGGGTCAAGCTCGCCGTCGCGGTCGGCGCGATGGTGCTGGCGTTCGTCGCTTTGGTCGCGCTCGCCAACGGGCTGCTCGGCGGCCTCGGCAACATGGTCGGAGTCCCCGACCTCAGCTTCCAGCGGCTGGTCGGCTACATCTTCGCGCCGATCATGTTCCTGATCGGGGTGCCGTGGGCCGAGGCCGGCACCGCCGGCGGACTGTTCGGCACCAAGCTGGTC
>DASTZO010000146.1:0-2199 GCA_035764265.1 Sphingomicrobium sp. | reverse complement strand
TCCCCGACCTCGGCGGGCTGCTCGGCTATATCGAGCGGTTGAAGGGCTCGGCCAAGCTTCGGCCCGACAGCAAGCTGTCGGTCGCCCGCGACTGGCCGAGCGCCGAGGCCAGGCTCGGCGGAGCGCTGCAGCTGTCGCGGGGGCTGGCGCGAGTCGCCGCGGCCGGCGAAGCCGCGAGGAAAGCGGCCTAGGCGGCTTCGGCCATCGAGGCGGCGACGAAGCGGGCGAGCTCGACCTCGTCGAGCGGCCCGGCGCCGAGGAACCCCTGGTAGAGGTCGCAGCCCCATTCGGCGAGCAGCGCGAGCTGGGCGGTGCTCTCGACGCCCTCGACCACCACCTTCAAATCGAGCTCGCGGGCGAGCGCGATCATCGCCTTGACGACGATCCGGTCGCGCGCGCCGCCGACGATGTCGGCGATGAGGCCGCGGTCGATCTTCAAGATGTCGAGCGGCAGGCTGGTGAGGTAGGCGAGGCTTGCGTAGCCGGTGCCGAAATCGTCGACCGCGACGCGGACCCCCGCGCTGCGCAGCCGGGCCAGGCGCTCGGCGATCGAATCGCTGTCGGACAGGAGCGCGCTTTCGGTGATCTCGACGGTGATCCGCTTCGGGTCGATGCCGGCGGCGCCGATCTCGTCGAGCAGCCACTGGTCGTAACCCGGGCGGGCGAGATCCTGCGGCAGCAGGTTGATCGACAGGTTGAGCCCCTTGAGCGGCCCTTCCCAGGTCGCCGCGAGGCGCAGCGCCTTGCGCTGGACCAGCCGCGACAGGCGCTCGGCGAGGCCGCTTGCGGCGGCGCGCACGAACAGCTCTTCCGGGGAGCCCGCGCCGTCCCAGCGCGCCAGCGCCTCGACCCCGACGATGTCGCCGCTCGAAGGGTCGATCTGCGGCTGGAACAGCAGCGCAATCTGCTGGTGGGCGATGACCGCTTCGAGGATCCGGTCGCGCTTCGGGACTGCGGGCGCCGGACCTTGCCGATCCGACGCCCGCTCCCCCCCGCTGTACCCGCTGAACCATTTGAACATGAGCCGTCTGCTAACGCGCCGCGGGCACGACCGGAAGCGGCCAATGCCGCCCGCCCCACAACGGGACAGTGACGCCTCCGGCCAAAATCCCTATGTTCCGCGCATGACGGCGATTTCCAGGAGGGCCCGCGATTGAGCGCCGACGCGCCCAACCTCGCCGATGAAGGCGTCCGGCAGGACCTCGCGAGCCTCGGCATCGGGCTGATGTCCTCGCACACCCCGGACGCCAGGGCCGCCGAAGACATGCTGCGCCGCCGCTATGCGTGGACCGACGTCGAGGAGGCCGAGATCCTGGTCGCGCTGGGCGGCGACGGCTTCATGCTCCAGACGCTCCACGACATGCTCGAGGGCGGCTCAGCGCGCCCGGTGTTCGGGATGAACCGCGGCACCGTCGGCTTCCTGATGAACGAGTGGCGGATCGACCAGCTCGCCGAGCGGATCGGGAGCGCCAAGGCGATCCGGGTCGCGCCGCTGGAGATGGTCGCGACGACGGTCGGCGGCGAGGTCCACACCCACGCCGCGATCAACGAAGTGTCGCTGCTGCGCGAGACCCGCCAGACGGCCAAGATCGAGGTGCTGGTCAACGGCCGCGTGGCAATGCCGGAGCTGGCCTGCGACGGGGTGCTGGTCGCGACCCCGGCTGGCTCCACCGCCTACAATCTTTCGGCGCGCGGGCCGATCCTGCCGCTGCAGGCCAAGATGCTGGCGCTGACCCCGATCAGCCCGTTTCGGCCGCGCCGCTGGTCGGGCGCGATCCTGCCCGACGACACCGCGGTCTGCTTCCGGGTCCTGGAGCCCGAGAACCGGCCGGTCTCGGCGGTCGCCGACCAGTTCGAGGTGCGCGACGTCGCCCGGGTCGATGTCCGCCTCGACCGCGAGCGCTCGCTGACGCTTCTGTTCGACCCCGAGCACGCGCTCGACGACCGCATCGCCATGGAGCAGTTCACGACCTGATTTTGGAATGCACTGCGCCGGCCCGCACCCCCACCCGGCCACCCACGAGCGTACACTGAATGGGCGGCCGGGTGGGGGTGTGGGCAGGTGCAGTGCTCATCAAAGGCGCCCTTGTTTTTGGGGGCCGCTCCGCTATTTAGCCGCCTCGCCTTTGCGAGAGGTGTTCCCCGGTAGCTCAGCGGTAGAGCGTTCGACTGTTAATCGAATGGTCGCCTGTTCGAATC
>DASTZO010000145.1:0-5735 GCA_035764265.1 Sphingomicrobium sp. | reverse complement strand
TGACCGGCGAGGGCATCGCCCCATTGCTCGAGAGGGTCGCCGAGCTGGCCAAGTCCCTTCTGCCGGGCGAGGACTCGCTGGCCCTGAACCGGCGCCAGGCCGCTCATCTGGAGGAAGCGCGAGAGGCACTGGCCCGGGCGGGCGCGGCGGCCGATATCGTTACGGTTGCGGAAGATCTGCGGCTGGCGCGCGGTGCGTTCGATCGTCTGACGGGCCGAGCCGGCGTGGAGGACGTGCTCGACGCGCTGTTTGCGCGCTTCTGCCTCGGAAAGTGAATTGTTTCACGTGAAACACGGGTTCTGCATTTGTGCAGAAGCGTGATTTTCCGTAGAGCGGGCGCATGTTCGATGTGCTCGTGATCGGCGCCGGCCATGCCGGATGCGAAGCCGCGGCCGCGGCGGCGCGGCGCGGCGCGCGTGTCGGCCTGCTGACCTTCCGGCGCGAGGATCTCGGCCAGATGTCGTGCAACCCGTCGATCGGCGGAGTCGGCAAGGGCCATCTGGTCCGCGAGCTCGACGTGTTCGACGGACTGATGGCCCGCGCCGCCGACCGCTCGGCGATCCACCGCCGGATGCTCAACCGAAGCAAGGGCCCGGCCGTCCACGGCCCGCGCGTCCAGGCCGACCGCGGCCTGTACCGGGCGGCGATCGCCGAGCTGGTCGCGGAGAGCGGAGTCGAGGCCGTCGTCGCGGAGGCGCTGCGCCTGCGGATCGAGCATGGCCGGGTCACGGGGGTTGAGACCAGCGCCGGCACCTTTGCCTGTCGGGCGCTGGTGATCGCGACCGGCACCTTCCTCGACGCCCGGATCTTCATCGGCGAGGAGATCCTTCCGGGCGGCCGCCGCGGCGAGAGAGCGTCGGTGGCGCTCGGCCGGCAGCTGCGCGAGATCGGCCTCGGCCAGGGCCGGCTCAAGACCGGCACCCCGCCGCGAATCGACGGCCGGACGATCGACTGGGCGCGGCTCGACGAGCAGCCGAGCGACGCCGACGCATGGACCATGTCGGCGCTCGACGACGGAGTCCGCCGGCCGCAGCTCGCCTGCGCGATCGCGCGGACCAACGCGCGCACCCACGACATCATCCGCTCGGCGTTCGACCGCTCGCCCTTGTTCGCGGGCGCGATCGAGGGCCGCGGGCCGCGCTACTGCCCGTCGATCGAGGACAAGGTGAAGCGCTTCGGCGAGCGCGACGGGCACCAGATTTTCCTTGAGCCGGAAGGGCTTGCCGACGCTCTCGTCTATCCCAACGGAATTTCGACTTCGCTTCCCGCCGACGTCCAGCGCGCGTTCGTTCGGAGCATCGCCGGGCTCGAGCGCGCCGAGCTCGTCCGCCCCGGCTACGCGGTCGAATATGAGTATGTCGACCCGCGCCGGCTCAATTCGACGCTCCAGGTCCGCGGCCTGGCCGGGCTGTTCCTCGCCGGGCAGATCAACGGCACCACCGGCTATGAGGAAGCCGCCGCGCAGGGGCTGGCGGCCGGCCTCAACGCCGCCGCAAACGCGCTCGGGCTGGCCGAAGTCCGCTTCGACCGGCGGACCAGCTACGTCGGGGTGATGATCGACGACCTGACTCTGCAGGGAGTCAGCGAGCCCTACCGGATGATGACCGCGCGCGCCGAACACCGGCTGTCGCTGCGCGCCGACAATGCGACCAGCCGGCTCGGCGAGGCGGCGCTCGCCGCCGGCTGCGTTTCGAACCGGCGCCGCGCCCAGATCGAGGCCCATATGAAGTTGCGCGGCACGACTGGCTGGGCCGCGACCGACGAGGGCCGCGCCGACGCGCTATATGCCCCTTATGTCGAGCGCCAGCGGCGCGAATGGGACGCGGTCCGCCGCGATTGCGCGGTGTGGATCCCGGCCGACATGGATTATGCCGCGGTCCCGGGCCTCTCGGCCGAGATGGTCGAGCGGCTGAGCGCGTCGCGGCCCGAGACCCTCGACCAGGCATCGCGGGTCCACGGCGTCACGCCGGCGGCTTTGTCCGCGGTCTATGTCGCCGCCTCTCGCCGCGCGGCCGCATGATCGATGCGCTGGAACGGGCGGCGGGCCGCCCTGTTTCACGTGAAACAGCCGACCTGCTCGAAACCTATGTGGAACGGCTGAAATCCGCCAATTCCACGCAGAATCTGGTCGCCGCCTCGACCCTCGGCGCGATCTGGCAGCGGCACATCCTCGACGGCGCCCAGCTGGTCCGCTTCGAGCCGCATCCCGACGCGTCGTGGGTCGACATCGGCTCGGGCGCGGGCCTGCCGGGGATGGTCGTCGCGGCGCTGGTCGAGGGGCCGGTCGCCCTGGTCGAGCCGCGCCGGCTTCGCGCGGCGTTCCTCGAGGAGACGGCCGCCGCGCTCGGCCTGGCCGATCGCGTCTCCGTCCGGGCATCGAAGATCGAGCATGTCCATGGCAGTTTCGACGTGATCACCGCCCGCGCGGTCGCTCCGCTCACCCGATTGCTGGCGATGGCGCACCATCTGGCGCATTCGGAGACGATTTGGGCGCTTCCCAAGGGCAAAAGCGCCGATTCGGAACTGGCCGAAGCGAATCGAAGCTGGCAATGTGAGGCGCGACGCGAAGCGAGCTGCACCGACCCGCAAGCGACGATCCTGGTGCTGAGCAAAGTGAAGGCGAAGTCGAAACGATGATCCGGGTAGCGATCGCCAACCAGAAGGGCGGGGTGGGCAAGACGACCACCGCGATCAACCTCGCCACCGCGCTCGCCGCGATCGGCTGGAAGGTGCTGCTGGTCGACCTCGACCCGCAGGGCAACGCCTCGACCGGGCTCGGAGTCGGCCAGGCGCAGCGCCGGCGCTCGAGCTATGACGTGCTGATCGGCAATTCGAGCGTCGCCGACAGCGTCGTCGCCAGCCGGGTGCCGCGGCTCGACCTGCTGCCGTCGACCGTCGACCTGTCGGGGGCCGAGATCGAGCTGGTCGCGCTCGACGACCGGGCCCACCGGCTCGAGCGGGCGCTCGTGGCGGCCGACGCGCGCTGGGACATCTGCCTGATCGACTGCCCGCCGTCGCTCGGCCTGCTGACCGTCAACGCGCTCGTCGCGGCGCGCCAGCTACTGGTCCCGCTGCAGTGCGAATTCTTTGCATTGGAAGGACTTAGCCAGCTGCTGAAGACCGTCGAGCGGATCCGCCAGGCGTTCAACCCGGAGCTCGCGATCCTCGGCGTCGTGCTGACAATGTTTGACCGCCGTAACAATCTTTCGCAGGCCGTCGCCGACGACGTCCGGGCGTGCCTCGGCCCGGCGGTGTTCGAGACGATGATCCCGCGCAACGTCCGGCTGTCCGAGGCTCCGAGCCATGGGCTCCCGGCGCTGATCTATGACCTCCGGTGCGCGGGCTCGGAAGCCTATGTCCGCCTGGCGCGCGAGCTGATGGCGCGGCTTCCGCAGCGCGCCGAGGCGGCATGAACGGCAAGCGGCCCGTGCCGGGGCTCGGCCGCGGCCTGTCGGCGCTGATCGATGAATCGGCGCGCCCGGCCGTCGAGGCCGAGGGCGCGGGCGACTCGCGCGGCGGAGTGCGCGAGATCGAGGTCGGCCGGATCCGCCCCAACCCCAACCAGCCGCGCATGCATTTTTCCGAGGAATCGATCGACGAGCTGGCCGATTCGATCGGCGAGCGCGGAGTCCTGCAGCCGATCCTGCTGCGCCCGCACGGCGACGGCTACGAGATCATCGCCGGCGAGCGCCGCTGGCGGGCGGCGCAGCGCGCGCGGCTGCACACCATCCCGGCGATCGTCCGCGACGTCGACGACGCGGCCGCGGCCGAGATCGCCCTGATCGAGAATATCCAGCGCGAGGATTTGAACGCGATCGAGGAGGCCGAGGGCTACCGGCAGCTGATCGACAACCACGGCCACAGCGCCGAGGACATCGGCCGGCTGGTCCACAAGTCGCGCAGCCACGTCGCCAACCTGCTGCGCCTGCTCGACCTGCCGGTGTTCGTCCGCGACGCGCTGGTCCGCGGCGACATCAGCATGGGCCCCGCGCGCGCCGTCGCCGCCGCGCCCGACCCCGAGGCGCTGGCCAAGGAGATCATTGCCAAGGGGCTGTCGGTCCGACAGGCCGAATCGCGCGCTCGCCGCGAGAAGAAGCCGCCGGGCGAGCTGCAGCTGACCGAGCGCCGCAGCGACCCCGACCTCGAGGCGCTCGAGCGCCAGCTGGGCGACCTGCTCGGGGTCCGGGTCAGGGTCGCTCACAACGGCGCCGCCGGCACGGTGACGCTGCACTACAACAGCCTCGACCAGCTCGACATGATCTGCCAGCGGCTGACGGGCGAGCCGATCTAGCCTTTTAGCGCCGCCGCGCGGCCCGGCGCGCGATCGCCGCCAGCTCCTCGCCGAGAGCCTCGGCCGGCGGCGGCGAATCGGCGCGCATCAGCTGCCGTTCGAGCCGTCCGGCGCGCTCGGCGACCGTCTCCAGGCCGCGCGCGTCCCACGTCGCCAACAGCTTCTCGAGCAGCGGTTTATCTTTCCAGAACAAGGACTTGCCGAGTGACGTCATGACGGCGGACGAGCGCTCGCCGCCCTCGACCCGGGCGCGCATCGGAGCCAGCATCAGCAGCCGCCGCTGAAGCGCGCGGATCACCGGGATGGCCTCGCTCCCGCCCGGCGACAGCCGCGCCAGCTCGTCGGCGACTTCGGCCAGCTCGCCCGAGAGGGCAAGGTCGGCCAATCGCAGGAAATCGCCCTCGGGCGCGTCGGCGCCGACCGCGTCGAGCGCGTCATGGTCGAGTTCCTTGGGCGCTTCCGGCGACGCTCCGACGTACAAAGCGAGCTTGGCGAGTTCCTGGCCGACGATCGCCTGGTCGTTGCCGCACGCGTCGGCGACCCGCGCCGCGACCCCCGGAGCGATCCGCAGGCCGTGCGCCCGCCCGACCTCGGCGACCATCCGCTCGGCATCCTGGCCCTCGGGGATGTAGGAGGCGTGAGCGAGCGCCGAGCGATGGCCCTCGGCCAGCTTGAGCAGCGCCGACGTCTTGCGCAGCGCCCCGGCGATGACGATCACCGGGCTTTCCGACGCCGGCGCCTCGAGCAGCGCCTCGACCCCCTCGGCGATCTCGTCGCCGGCCGGCTCGACCCAGATCGCGCGCGGCTCCCCGAACAGGTTCATCGCCCCGGCTTCGTCGGCGAGCAGCGCCGGGTCCGACTTGACCGCGGCCGCGGCGACCACGAAGCGGGTCGCGCCCAGGCCCTTGAGCAATCGCTCGCCGAGCGCCCGCGACTGGCCCTCGTCGGGGCCGTGGAGCAAATACATCCGGACGTCGCCGTCGGGGTGGTCGAGCGCCCGCCCGACGCTGCCCTTGGCGGCTTTCACCACCGCCTCACCGGGGCGCGGCCGTCCGGGCGGCGAACAGTCCGAGGCGGGCGACGATCTGGTCGGCGACGACCTCGGACAGGCGCTCGAGCGCGGTCTGCTCGGCGGCGATGGTCGCATATTCCGAGCTGACGACGTCGATTCCCGCGTCGGAGCCCGCAGTCGCGTCGAGCACCACTCCGCCGCCGGTCAGGTCGACCAGCCGGTAGCGCGCCCGGAGCGTGCGCCGCTCGCGGGTCACCGCGCGGTCGCCGCGGATCCCGAATCCGGTGATATTGTCGTCGAGCTCGACCTCAAGCCGATAGGCGGGCGCGCCCTCGCCGGCGGCCCCGAGGCGCTCCTTCAACTTGTGGTGGACCAGCCAGCCGGCCTGGCCGTCGATCGGCGCCACCTCGACCGAGCGCAGGGTCGCCGCGA
>DASTZO010000144.1:0-10066 GCA_035764265.1 Sphingomicrobium sp. | reverse complement strand
ACCAGCGCCTCGCGGAGCGACTTGTAGGCGTCCGGCAGTCCGACATATTTGCCGACGACGCCAATGGTGACCTCTCCCTCCGGATGGTCGACCCGGTCCATAATGTCGGTCCAGCGGGCAAGCTGGGGATCCGCAGCGTCGGCGATTCCGAACACCTTCAACACTTCCGCATCGAGGCCTTCGGCATGATATTGGAGCGGCACGTCATAGATCGACCGCGCGTCCAGCGCCTGGATGACGGCTTCCTTGGGAACGTTGCAGAACAGCGCGATCTTGGCGCGCTCCGCCTCCGGGATCGGCCGGTCGGCGCGGCACAGCAGCACGTCGGGCTGGATTCCGTAGCTGGTCAGCTCGCGCACCGAATGCTGGGTCGGCTTGGTCTTCAATTCGCCGGCCGCCGCGATCCACGGCACCAGCGTGGTGTGCACGAACACTCCGTTGGCGCGGCCGATGTCGTTCCTGAGCTGGCGGATCGCCTCGACGAACGGCAGGCTCTCGATGTCGCCGACGGTGCCGCCGATCTCGCAGATGACGAAATCGAGGCCGTCGGTCTCGGCGATCGCGAACTCCTTGATCGCGTTGGTGACGTGGGGGATCACCTGGACGGTCGCTCCGAGATAGTCGCCGCGGCGCTCGCGGGCGATGATGTCGCGGTAGATGCGGCCGGTGGTGACATTGTCCGACTGGCGCGCCGAGACCCCGGTGAAGCGCTCGTAATGGCCGAGGTCGAGGTCGCTCTCCGCCCCATCG
Organism: Sphingomicrobium sp.; assembly: GCA_035764265.1. GTDB lineage: Bacteria > Pseudomonadota > Alphaproteobacteria > Sphingomonadales > Sphingomonadaceae > Sphingomicrobium. The sequence goes on along the minus strand of DASTZO010000144.1, from coordinate 9,316 downwards.
TCGGTCACATAGACCTCGCCGTGCTGGTAGGGCGACATGGTCCCCGGATCGACGTTCAGATAGGGATCGAACTTGCGGATCCGGACCTTGTAGCCGCGCGCCTGCAGGAGCGCCCCGAGGGACGCCGAGAGCAAGCCTTTGCCGAGCGATGAGACCACGCCGCCGGTGACGAAAATGAACCGCGCCATGGGAGTCGAGGCTTAGGGCGCTAGGGCCCGAAAGGGCAAGCGGGGGCGCGCAAAAAAGTTTTCGAGTGGTCGCGAAGCTACGGCAATCGCCGGATGAGCGGCCTTATTGGGCGAGCGGCACCGGGGCCGTGTCGTTCCGCGCCGGGGCAACCTGGTTGGCGGCCGCCGGAGCGGCCTCGCCCGGCGCCTGCCCGGCGAGCGGCACGGCCGGAGCGGCCGGCGCGGGCGCCGGGGCGACCGTGTTGGCGAGCGAGGTGTCGACCTTGGCCGGCTCGCGCGACACCCCGGCGACCGCGGCGAGCACGATCGACAGGATCACGAACAGGGCGCCTAGCACTGCGGTCGAGCGGGTCAGGAAGTCCGCCGCGCCGCGCGCGGTCATGAAGCCCGACGAGCTGCCGCCGACGCCGAGCCCGCCACCTTCCGAGCGCTGCAGCAGGATCACGATCACCAGCGAGGCGGCGATGACGGTCTGGACGATCAGCAGGAAGGTGAACATACTTTGGAGGCTCTCGGGACGTTCGGGGAAGTGACGCGGCGCATCTAGGCGATCGGCGGCGGGGCTTCAACCGCGGCCGCGGCGGCGACGATCGGCACGAAGTCGGCCGCGGTGAGGCTCGCGCCGCCGACCAGCGCTCCGTCGACGTCGGCGACGGCGAAGATCTCGGCCGCGTTCGACGGCTTGACCGAGCCGCCGTAGAGGATGCGCACGCGTGTCCCGGCCTCGCCATAGGCGGCGGCGAGCCGATCGCGGACCGCCCGGTGCATTTCGGCGATGTCCCCGCGCGTCGCGACCTGGCCGGTGCCGATCGCCCAGATCGGCTCGTAGGCGACCGCCAGGCGCACAGGCTCGGCGAGGCCGGCCGGAAGCGAGGCGTCGAGCTGGGCGGCGACGGCCGCGATCGCCTCGCCGGCTTCGCGCACCGCGAGGCTTTCGCCGACGCACAGGATCACCGAGAGGCCGGCGTCGAGCGCCGCTTGCGCCTTGGCCCTGACTTCGGAGTCGCTCTCGCGCTGCGCCTCGCGCCGCTCGGAATGGCCGACGATGGCCAGGCTCGCGCCGGCGTCGGCCAGCATCGCCGCGCAGACGCAGCCGGTGTGCGCGCCCTTCTCGGCGAAATGGACGTCCTGGGCGCCGATCGCGAAGCCCGGCGCGGCGCGGGCCGCGCGCTCGATCAGGGTCGCGGGCACGCACAGAGCGACGTCGACCGACGGGAAACCCCGCGCGGCCTCGGCAATCGCCTTGACCTGCTCGAGGTCGGCGGCGAGGCCGTGCATCTTCCAGTTCCCGGCAACCAGCTTCCTCAGCGCCATCCATGCCCCCTGTGCGGAAGCGTGCCACTAGCCATGTTGTCCGCGGAGCGAAAGCACGCCTGCCTTGATGCCCGCCCGCCTTGATGCCCGCCCGCCTTGATGCCCGCTCGCCTTGATGCAGCGCCAAGCCGCCCCTAAAGCGTCCGCGAACTTTTTCCTGAGGCGGAACCCAAGAATGCTCGCTTCCTTCCGCCGCCTGTCGAAATCGACGGTCGGTTCGATCATCATGGTGCTGTTCGTCGTCGCGATCCTCGCGTCGTTCGCCCTGGCCGACATCTCCAACGTGGGTTCCGGGACCTTCGGCTTCGGCGGCTCCTCGTCGTTGGCCGAGGCCGGCAACCGCCAGATCACCGACCGCGACATGTCGCGCGCGATGGAGCGGCGGCTGACCCAGGTCCGCCAGCAGAACCCCGAGGCGGACTATGCGGCGATCGCCGGCGACTTCGACGCGATTCTCGAGAGCCTGATCGGGCAGGCCAGCCTGCAGGCGTTCGCCGACAAGTTCGGTTTCCACGTCTCCAAGCGGCTGGTCGACGCCGAGATCGCCAACATCCCGGGCACCCGCGGCCTCGACGGCAAGTTCAGCGAGCAGGCCTATGCCGCATTCCTCGCCCAGCAGCGCATGAGCGACCAGGAGCTTCGGCAGCTGATCGCCGGCGGGTTGCTCGATCGCATGCTCCTGACCCCCCTGGCGAGCAACGCCCGGGTGCCGGTCGGGATGGCGACGCCGTACGCCTCGATGCTGCTCGAGGCGCGCCAGGGCGACGTCGCCAACGTCCCCAACTCGGCGTTCCGGGCCGGCTTGAAGCCGACCGACGCCGACCTGCAGCGCTTCTACGCCGCCAACCGCGCCCGCTACATGATCCCCGAGCAGCGCGTGCTCCGGCTCGCCCGGATCACCCCCGAGCAGGTCGCCGAGATCGCCGCCAGCGAGCAGGAGATCGCCGCTTATTACAAGGCCAACCAGGCGACCTACGGGGCCAAGGAAATCCGCGTCATCAGCCAGGCGGTGGTCCCCGGCCAGGCCGCCGCCAATGCAATCGCGCAGCGCGCCCGCGGCGGCGCCAGCTTCGCCGCGGCCGCGGCTCCGGCCGGCCTCAGCGCTGCCGACATCTCGGTCGGGCCGCAGACCCGCGGCGAGTTCGCCGCGCTCGCCGGCGAGCGGGTCGCCGCGGCGGCCTTCGCGGCGCAGCCGGGCGCCATCGTCGGGCCGGTCCAGTCCGACCTCGGCTGGCACGTCGTCAAGGTCGAATCGGTCCGCCGCGAGGGCGGCAAGACGCTGGCCGCGGCCCGAGCCGAGATCGCCGCCAAACTCAATGCCGACAAGCGCAAGGAGGCCCTGACTGACCTCGTGGCGACGGTCGAGGACGCGATCGCCGACGGCAGCAACTTCGCCGAGGCCGCCGCCAAGGCCCGGCTGCAGGTCACCGAGACGCCGCTGATCACCGCCGCCGGCACCGCCCGCGACAACCCGTCGTTCCGGCTGCCCGCCGAGCTCGCGCCGGCGCTGAGGAGCGGCTTCGAGCTGACCCAGGACGACGAGCCGGTGGTCGAAACGCTCGCCAATGCCGAAGGCTATGTGCTGGTCGCTCCGTCGCGGATCGTCCCCGCGGCCCCCGCCCCGCTGGCGGCCATCCGCGACCGCGTCGCCGAGGACTGGGTGAGCAAGCAGGCGTCGGACCGGGCCCGGGTGGTCGCCAGCGCAATCGCCGCCAAGGCGGCGCGCGGAGTGCCGCTGGCCAAGGCGGTCGCGGAGGCGGGGGTGCCCCTGCCGCCGGTGCGGCCGCTCGCCGCGCGCCGGCTCGACATGTCGCAGATGGGCGCCAACGTGCCTCCCCAGATGCGGATGCTGTTCAGCCTCGGCGCCGGCAAGAGCCGGATCGTCGCCGACCCGCAGCAGCGCGGCTTCTCGATCGTCAAAGTCAACCGGATCGTCCCCGGCAACGCGCTCAACCAGCCGGCGCTGATCGGCCGGGTCCAGAACGAATTCCAGGAGGCGGTCGCCGAGGAATATGCGCGCCAGTTCCTCGCCGCCATCCGGGCTGCGGTCGGGGTGCGGCGCAACGAAGAGGCGATCGCCGCCACCAAGGCGCGGATCAGCGGCGGCTAGGCGAACGCCGACCAATCAGCGCTTGACGGGCCGCGGCGCGTTGCCTACACGTTCTCCGTTCGTTCCTGCTAAGGCCAGTTTCCCTCGCAGGGCAAATGGGGAGTGACCGGCGATGCTCACCGCCAAGCAGCATGAATTGCTCATGTTCATCAACGACCGGCTCGGCCGCACCGGGGTGTCGCCGAGCTTCGACGAGATGCGCGAGGCGCTCGACCTCAAGTCCAAGTCGGGGGTCCATCGGCTGATCTCGGCGCTCGAGGAGCGCAAGTTCATCCGCCGGCTGCCCAATCGCGCGCGGGCGCTCGAAATCCTCCGGATGCCGGAGACGAAGGCTCCCGCGATCGCCGCGGCTGCGACCGCTTCCTCGCGCCCGGCGGTCCCGGCCCCCGCCAACGACACGATCGAGATCCCGCTTCACGGGCGGATCGCCGCCGGCACCCCGATCGAGGCGCTGCAGGGCACCGAGGGCTTCGCGGTCCCCGCCGCCTTGCTCGGCCCGGGCGAGCATTATGCGCTCGAGGTGTCGGGCGATTCGATGGTCGAGGAAGGCATTCTCGACGGCGACTTCGCGCTGATCCGCAAGGTCGACACGGCACGCGACGGCGAGATCGTCGTCGCCCTGATCGACGACAGCGAGGCGACGTTGAAGACCTTCCGCCACGAAGGCGGCATGATCCGCCTCGACCCGGCGAACCGGCAGTACGAGCCGCAGCGCTACCGGCCCGAGCAGGTGCGTATCCAGGGCCGCCTCGCGGGGCTGATCCGGCGCTATTGAGCATGGCCGGCGCGCGCATCGACTATGTCGAGCTGCCGAGCGCGACCGCCCATGAACTGACGCGCGGGTTCTACAGCCGGGCGTTCGGCTGGGAGTTCACCGACTATGGGCCCGCTTATGCGGCGACCGGCAACGGAACGGTCGACGTCGGCCTCAACGGGCAGCCGGAGGAGGCGCTCGCGGCGCCGCTGCCGGTCGTTCGGGTCGAGGACCTCGAGGCGGCGCTCGACGCCGTGGTGAAGGCCGGCGGGACCATCGCCAGGCCGATCTTCTCATTCCCGGGCGGGCGCCGATTCCACTTCATCGACCCGTCCGGGAGCGAACTCGCCGCCTGGTCCGACACCTGAGCTATCCGGCGATCGCCGGCTCGATCGTCTCCCGCTCCTGGGAAATGCCGTTGGCCGGGACGCCCGTGGAAGCGGCGCCAGCCTTCGCCTTTATCCTCGGCCGGTAGCGCATTTGCTTGGGCACATCGGCGGCCCACGGGTGCTTGCCGACCCGACCGGCGACGGTCGCGGCGCTCGGCTCCTTGCCGAGATAGACGGCGACCCCGCCTGTCCGGGCCAGCGAATCGCGGTCGAGCTTCAGCCAGCGGGGCGTGCAGCCGCGCGGCAGCCAGCGGCTCGAGACGACGATGTCGGCCGCGTTGCAGGCCTGGACTAGCGGCCGTCACTCGATCGACTGGGCCGAGCGCGTGGCGAGGATTTGCCAGCGCCGGCCGCCGCGCTCGAGCACGGCGATGCAGCTGTCGCGCGAGCAGGACGCGAACGGGCGCGACTCGAGCGGCTCGGGCTCGTCGTCGAAGCCGGCGGAATCGGCGACGATGCTGCGAATGAACTCGCCGCTCCGCTCGCGCAGCAGAAGCGGCGTGCCGTCCTCGTCGACCAGCGCGAGGTGGCGCCCGTCGCCGGTGACCAGCAGGTCGGGCCTGGGGGACAGGGCCGCGCCCGCCGCTCCGACCAGGATCGGCGCGAGGCCCCAGAAGCGCGGCCGGCTGGTCCACAGGAACAGCCACAGCCCGCCGGCGATCATCGTTCCCAGCGCCCACGGCGGCATCGCGGCCATCATCACGACCGCACCTCGGGACTCCGCGACGAAGTGCGCCAGGCCGAGCAGCGCGTCCAGGGACAGGCCGGCTAGCCACCAGAGCGGCGGCCCCAGGCCGACGATGTCGAGCAACAGCGCGCCCGCTTCCAACGGCATGATGACGAAAGTGGTGAGCGGGATCGCGACGATGTTGGCGGCGACGCCGTACAGGCCGGACTTGTGGAAGTGGTAGAGCGCGATCGGGATCAGCGTGAATTCCACCGCGAGCCCGGTGGCGATCAAGGCCAACACCGCCCGGCCCAGCCGCGCGACCCACGGCTCGTCGCGCCGTTGAAAGGTCCGCCGGGCCCAGGCGGTGGAGTGCAGCGCGATGATCGAGGCGACGGCGGCGAAGCTCAGCTGGAAGTTTGCGCCGGCGAGCGATTCAGGGCGGAACAGCATCACCAGCAGCGCCCCGACGGCGAGCGTGCGCAGGCTGATCGCGTCGCGGCCGAGCGCGATCCCGGCGAGCACCAGCAAGGCGGCGACGCAGCTGCGCACCGTGGGCACCTGGGCGCCGGTCAGCAGCGTGTAGCCGATCCCGGTCAGGGCCCCGACTCCGGCCGCGACCAGGATCAGGTTGAAGCGCAGCGCGAGCCGCTCGCTCAGCGCGAGGAGCTTGAGGGTGAGGAGCATCGCGGCCCCGACCGCGGCGGCGATGTGCAGCCCGCTCACCGACAGCAAGTGGGTGAGGCCGCTGCGCCGCATCGCTTCGGCGTCGGCCTCGAGGACGCTGTTCTGGTCGCCGGTCGCGAGCGCGACGGCGATTCCGCCATTGGCGCCGGGCAGGCGCTCGCGGACATGGGCTCCGAGCCGCTCGCGGACCGCGTCGATGCCGGTCTCGCCCGCCGGCTCGACGACTTTAACCTCCCCGAGCGAGCGGCCGACCGCGCCGATGCCCCGGAACCAGGCGTCGCGGGCGAAATCGTAGCCGCCGGGAAGCGCCATCGGCGGCGGCGGCGCTAGCCGGGCGCGAAGCTGCAATTGCGCGCCCTTGGCAATGCCCTCGGGCGCGGTCTCCAGCTTGACCGAGACCTGGACCCGCGGCGGCAGCGCCGGGTCGGCGAGCGCGAGGGTCAGCCGCAAATCGCCCTTGGCCACCCGCGTCTCGACCCGCTCGACCTCGGCCCGGAACTCGGTGACCAGCGGCCGCTCGAGGCGCGGCGCGGCGACATAATGCGAGCGCGCCCAGACCAGGGAGCAGCCGAGCATCATCGCCAGGCCGAACCAGCCGGCGGAGCGCTCGGCCCGGCCGCCCTTCAGGGCAAAGCCGGCGATCGTCAGTCCCGCCGTCACGCACAGGAACGCCGCCCAGGACCGCGGCTCGTCGAGCGCGAACCAGGCGGCGATGCCGGCGCCGAAGCCGACCACGAACCACGGCGGCAATTGCCCGCGCTCGCGCTCGAGAAACGCCTCGAGCCTCTCGCGCACGCCGCCGAAACGCGTCTCCCAGAACCGCCGAGCCCGCTGTGGAAGAGGCGCACCCGCTATGATAGGGGCGCTCATCCATTGCATCGCTTCCGACAAGACAAAGGAAAGCGCTTGAGCGCAAGTCACAATCCGTCACCAGTGGTCACGCGCTTCGCGCCTTCCCCGACCGGATTCCTGCACATCGGCAACGCCCGCACCGGGCTGTTCTCCTGGCTGTACGCGCGCCATCACGGCGGCAAGGCGCTGCTCAGGATCGAGGACACGGACAAAGCGCGCTCGACCCGGGAGGCGATCGACGTGATCCTCGACGGGCTCGCCTGGCTCGGGCTCGACTGGGACGAGCAGGTGCACTTCCAGTCCGAGTTCGAGGCCCGCCACGCCGAGGTCGCGCATGATCTGATCGAGCGCGGCGCCGCCTACCGCTGCTATCTGACGCCCGAGGAATTGAAGGAGCGGCGCGAGAAAGCGCAGGCCGAGCGGCGGCCGTTCCGACTAACCAGCGAGTGGCGCGACTGCACGGCGGCGGGGCCGGAAGGCGCCCCGTTCGTGGTTCGCCTCAAAGCGCCGCGCGAAGGCGAGACGGCGATCGACGACCTCGTCCAGGGCCGGGTCGCGGTGGCCAACGCCGAGATCGACGATTTCGTCCTGCTGCGCTCGGACGGCTCGCCGACCTACATGCTGGCGGTGGTGGTCGACGACCATGACATGGGGGTCACCCACATCATCCGCGGCGACGACCATCTCAACAACGCGTTCCGCCAGCTGGCGATCATCCGGGCGATGGGCTGGCCCGAGCCGACCTACGCCCACATCCCGCTGATCCACGGGCCCGACGGCGCCAAGCTCAGCAAGCGCCACGGCGCTCTCGGGGTCCACGACTATCGCGACCTGGGATTCCTGCCCGAGGCGCTGTTCAACTATCTGCTCCGGCTCGGCTGGGGCCACGGCGACGACGAAATCATTTCACGCGAGCAGGCGATCGCCTGGTTCGACCTCGACCATGTCGGCAAGTCGCCGTCGCGCTTCGATTTGAAGAAGCTCGAGAGCCTCAACGCCCACTACATCCGCGAGGCCGACGATGGGCGGCTGGCCGAACTGGTCGCCGAGCGGCTGGGCGGCGAGGTGGATCTCGACCTGCTGGTCCGGGCGATGCCCGAGCTCAAGGCGCGCGCCCACGACCTGGGCCAGCTCGCCGACGGCGCGCGCTTCCTGTTCGCGCAGCGCCCGCTCGAAATGGACGACGGCGCCGCCGCGCTCCTGACCCCGGAGAGCCGGGCCCTGCTCGGCGCCGCCCACCGGGCGCTGGGCAAGGTCTCCGCCTGGGAGCATGACGAGCTCGAGAAGGTGGTGCGCGAGGTCGCCGACGAAGCCGGGGTCAAGCTCGGCAAGCTCGCCCAGCCGCTGCGCGCGGCGCTGACCGGCCGAGCCACCAGCCCCGGAATTTTTGACGTGCTCGCGCTGCTCGGGCAGGGCGAAAGCTTGGGCCGCATTGCCGACCAGATGGTGGAGCCGAACGAATGACCGACAAGACGCTGACGATGACATTCGATGGCGGCGAGCAGACCTATCCGATCATCCCCGGCTCGGTCGGGCCCGCGGTCGTCGACATCCGCAAGCTCTACCCCGACACCGGCATGTTCACCTACGACCCGGGCTTCACCTCGACCGCCAGCTGCCAGAGCGCGATCACCTTCATCGACGGCGAAAAGGGCATCCTGCTCCACCGCGGCTACCCGATCGACCAGCTGGCCGAGAAATCGACCTTCATGGAGGTCGCCTACCTGCTGCTCCACGGCGAGCTGCCGCAAAAGGACGAGCTCGACAAATTCACCTACACCATCTCGCGCCACACCATGCTGCACGAACAGCTCGCGACCTTCTATCGCGGCTTTCGGCGCGACGCCCACCCGATGGCGGTGATGTGCGGCGTGGTCGGGGCGCTGTCGGCCTTCTACCACGACAGCACCGACATCACCGACCCGCTGCAGCGGATGATCGCCTCGCACCGGCTGATCGCCAAGATGCCGACGATCGCGGCGATGGCCTACAAATACACCATCGGCCAGCCGTTCCTCTATCCGCAGAACGACTTGAGCTACACCGGGAATTTCCTGCGCATGACCTTCGGGGTCCCGGCCGAGCCCTATGAAGTCAACCCGGTGATCGAGCGGGCGATGCGGCGGATCTTCATCCTCCACGCCGACCATGAGCAGAACGCGTCGACCTCGACCGTCCGGCTGGCCGGATCGTCGGGCGCCAACCCGTTCGCCTGCATCGCCGCGGGCATCGCCTGTCTGTGGGGCCCGGCGCATGGCGGCGCCAACGAGGCCGCGCTCAACATGCTTCGCGAAATCGGTTCGGTGAAGCGGATCCCGGAATATATCGCCCGCGCGAAGGACAAGGACGATCCGT
>DASTZO010000143.1:0-5829 GCA_035764265.1 Sphingomicrobium sp. | reverse complement strand
TTCTCCGCAATCTCCCAGGCAGCCTCGATGAGCAGCGCCACCAGGAACCGTCGCTCAGCCGGCGCCTTGCGCCGCAGCGAGGCGAAGGCCGCATAGAAAAGGAAGCCGTGGACGATATGGCTTGGGCTGTACCAGTCGGCGAGCATCTGGCTCTGCTCCGGCCCGACCGCCCCCCACAGCTCGACAGTGCCGCACGCGCAGATCGCCGGCCGGCCCATCGCCAGCAGGACGGCCGCGGTGGCGGCGAGGATGAGCAGCGCCGCCAGTGCGGCGCGCGAGCGAGTGGGCATCCGCTCGAGCCTTAGCAGAGCCGGGCGGCTTGCAAAGCGCCGCGCTTCTAACCATCACCCGTCTTATGCTGCGCGCTTACGGGCCCGATTGCGACGGGAGCATCGTCGATCCCCACCACGGCCCGATCCCGCCGGGAGCGACGTGGATCGACCTCGAGGAGCCGACCCGTGAGGAAGAGAGGCTGGTCGAGCAGCTGATCGGCCACAATGTGCCGACCGAGCAGGAGCTGGCCGAGATCGAGCCGTCGAGCCGACTGTTCGAGCGCGACGGCGCCCTGTACATGACGTTGAGCGCGCTGTTCGGAGTCAGCGAGGGCCGGCCCGCGACCACCCCGATCGGCTTCGTTCTCGCCGGCAACCGCCTCGTCACCGTGCGCTACGCGACCCCCAAGCCGCTGCTCGCGTTCGGCGAGCATGTGCTCCGCGAGCCGGTGCTGGCGCGCGACGCCCTGACCGTCCTGGTCCGCCTGCTCGACGCGATCATCGAGCGGCTCGCCGACGAGCTCGAGGCGTCGGGCGCGGAGATCGAGAAGATCTCCAACCAGATCTTCGGCCGGGACATGGATGAGCGGCGGATCCCGGCGCGGCGGCTGACCGCCCTGTTGACCCGCATCGGCCGCGCCCAGTCGCTGCTCGCCAAGATCCGCGAGACGGCGGTCAGCACCGGCCGGCTGGTGAGCTTCGTCAGCGCGTCGGAGCCGATCAAGGCCAACGACATCGCCCGCGGCCACCTGGCCAGCCTGATGACCGACGTCACTTCGCTAATCGACCACAGCGGCTTCCTCGGCGACAACCTCATCTTCCTGCTCGACGCGGCGCTTGGGCTGATCAGCGTCGAGCAGAATGCGGCGATGAAGCTCTTTTCCTGGGCGGCCCTGATCTTCCTCCCGCCGACCCTGGTCGCGGGCATCTACGGGATGAACTTCGAGCACATGCCCGAGCTCGACTGGCTGTACGGCTACCCGATCGCGCTGGTCCTGATCCTCGCCAGCGCGGTTCTGCCGATCCTCTATTTCAAGCGGCGCGGCTGGATCTAGCCGACAGCGCTCAGTCCCCGAGCATCAGCGGGACCGCGTCGGCGACCGAGGCGTCGGCATGGTCGACCGCGTCCGGGGCGTCGGGCCTGGCCGGAGCGCCGCGGCGGCGGGCCAGCGCGGCGTAAGCCAGCGCCAGGTGGCCGGCGACCTCGATGCCCTCGCCGTCGTCCGTGCGGAGGCTGGCGGAGCGCGCCTCGGCGGCGCGGCGGCGGAAATATTCGCGGTCGTGGGCCATTGCTCGCTCCAAACCCTCAAATGGCTGCTTCGTTCATCGGGCAGCAAGGAAAAGCCTAGGGACCGGTTGTGACGACGGCGAGTCACGGCCAGTCGGCTGGGCGCAGCCGCTGGTCATTCCAGCGCAACCGGAGCCGTCACAGGCCGTTACAGCCCCTCAACATGGCCAACGACCCCACCAGCCGAGCCGCGGCGGCTGAACCGCCCAGCCGCCGGAAGGCCTTCAAGAAGCCGCAAATCCGGCTTCGCGACATCTTCGGCCCGGGCCTGATCACCGGCGCGTCGGACGACGACCCGAGCGGCATCGCCACCTACAGCCAGGCCGGCGCGCAGTTCGGCTACGGCCTCGGCTGGACGATGATCTTCACCTACCCGTTGATGTCGTCGGTGCAGATGATCAGCGCGCGGATCGGGCGGACGACCGGGCACGGCATCGCCGGCAATTTGCGCCGCCATTACCCGGCCTGGCTGACGACCTCGCTGGTTTCGCTTCTGCTCGTCGCCAACATCATCAACATCGGCGCCGACCTCGGCGCGATGGCCGACGCGACCGCGCTGGTGTCCGGGCTTCCGGCGCCGATCTTCCTGCTCGCGTTCGCCGCCTTCTGCGCGCTGTCGGAAGTGTTCATGCGCTACGGCAATTACGTCCGCGTGCTGAAATGGCTGACGCTCGCTTTGCTCGCCTATGTGATCACCTTGTTCCTGGTCGATGTGCCCTGGAGCGAGGCGCTGCGCGGGCTGGTGATCCCCGAGGTCGCGCTCAACGAAGCGGCCCTGATCATGATCGTCGCGATCTTCGGGACGACCATCAGCCCCTACCTGTTTTTCTGGCAGGCGTCGGAAGAGGCCGAGGACGTCCATGAGATCGATGGCCGCCAGCCGCTCAAGTGCGCGCCGCAGGACGGGCGCGCCGAACTGAAGCGCATCGAGGTCGACACGTTCGCCGGGATGGCCGCGTCCAACCTCGTAGCGCTGGCGATCATCCTGACCGCGGCCGCGACCCTCAACGCCAACGGAATCACCGACATCGATACCTCGGCCGAGGCCGCGGCGGCGCTCGAGCCGGTCGCCGGCGTCTACGCATCGACGGTGTTCGCGCTGGGGATCGTCGGCACGGGCCTGCTCGCGGTGCCGGTGCTCGCCGGCTCGGCCGCCTACGCGCTCGGCGAGGCGCTGCGCTGGCCGGTCGGGCTCGACCGCAAGCCGCGGCGCGCCAAGGCGTTCTACGGAACGATCGTCGCCGCGACCGCGATCGGGGCGCTGATGAACTTCACGCCCATCGACCCGATCAAGGCGCTCTACTGGGCGGCGGTGATCAACGGCGTCGTCGCCGTCCCGGTGATGGCGGTGATGATGCTGATGGCGCAGCGCAAGTCGATCATGGGCGTGTTCACCATCGTCGGGTCGCTGCGGCTGTTCGGCTGGATCGCCACGGCGGCGATGGCCGCCGCGGTGGCGGCGATGCTGTGGAGCATTGCCGGGTAAGGCCGCGCGGGCGTAAGGCGCCGCAACATTTCCCGCTTGCGCGGCGTTGCCCGCTTCGACCCAAGGACCTGCGATGATCCCGACCGGCCAGGACAGCCTCGACACCCGCTCCACGCTGACGGTCGGCGGCAAGAGCTACGATTATTTCTCGCTGGCCAAGGCGGCCGAGGCGCTCGGCGACGTCTCGCGCCTGCCATTCTCGATGAAGGTGCTGCTCGAGAATCTGCTGCGCTTCGAGGACGGCGCGACCGTCACCCGCGACGACCTCCAGTGCATGGTCGACTGGCAGAAGGAGCGGCGGATCAGCCGCGAAATCCAGTACCGGCCGGCCCGCGTGCTGATGCAGGATTTCACCGGCGTCCCGGCGGTCGTCGACCTCGCCGCGATGCGCGACGCGATGAAGGCGCTCGGCGGCGACCCGCAGAAGATCAACCCGCTGGTCCCGGTCCATCTGGTGATCGACCACAGCGTGATGGTCGACGAGTTCGGCACCCCGCGCGCGTTCGGCAAGAACGTCGAGCTCGAATATGCCCGCAACGGCGAGCGCTACGAGTTCTTGAAATGGGGCGCCTCCGCGTTCGACAATTTCCAGGTCGTCCCGCCCGGCACCGGCATCTGCCACCAGGTCAATTTGGAATATGTCGCCCAGTGCGTGTGGACCAGCGAGGACCAGTCGGGGGCGATGCTCGCCTACCCCGACACGTTGGTCGGGACCGACAGCCACACGACCATGGTCAACGGTTTGGGAGTGCTCGGCTGGGGAGTCGGCGGGATCGAGGCCGAGGCGGCGATGCTCGGCCAGCCGATCAGCATGCTGATCCCCGAGGTCGTCGGCTTCCGGCTCGACGGCGAGCTTCGCGAGGGCATCACCGCGACCGACCTGGTGCTGACCGTCACCCAGATGCTGCGCGCCAAGGGCGTGGTCGGCCGCTTCGTCGAATTCTACGGCCCGGGCCTGGGCTCATTGAGCCTCGCCGACCGGGCGACGATCGCCAACATGGCGCCCGAATATGGGGCGACCTGCGGCTTCTTCCCGGTCGACGAGCGGACCTGCGAATATCTCAGACTGACCGGCCGCTCCGATGAGCGGATCGAGCTGGTCCGGGCCTATTGCAAGGCGCTGGGCCTGTGGCGCGACGACGGTTCGCCCGAGCCATTGTTCACCGACACGCTCGAGCTCGACATGACCAGCATCGAGCCGTCGCTCGCCGGGCCGCGGCGGCCGCAGGACCGGGTGCTGCTGAGCGACGTCGACGACCAGTTCAACGCCGAGCTCGAGACCACCTACAAGAAGCACAACGACCCGCGGGTGGCCGTCGAGGGCGAGAATTACGACCTCGGCAACGGCGACGTGGTGATCGCCGCGATCACCAGCTGCACCAACACCTCCAACCCGTCGGTGCTGGTCGCCGCCGGCCTGGTGGCGCGCAAGGCGCGGGAGAAAGGGCTGACCAGCAAGCCGTGGGTCAAGACCAGCCTCGCCCCGGGCAGCAAGGTGGTCAGCGACTATCTCGACGCCAGCGGGCTCAGCGCGGACCTCAACGCCTTGGGGTTCGACCTGGTCGGCTACGGCTGCACCACCTGCATCGGCAATTCCGGCCCGCTCGCCGAGCCGATCTCCAGGGCGATCGCCGAGCATGACCTGGTCGCGGTCAGCGTGCTGTCGGGCAACCGCAACTTCGAGGGCCGGGTGTCGCCCGACTGCCGCGCCAATTACCTCGCCTCGCCGCCGCTGGTCGTCGCCTACGCGCTCAAGGGGACGGTGCGCTCCGACCTCGCCGGCGAGCCGATCGGCACCGCGACCAACGGCGAGCCGGTGTTCCTCAAGGACATCTGGCCGAGCAACGAGGAGGTGCGGGCGCTGATCGACGAGCACCTCCACTCGCACATGTTCACCTCGCGCTACGGCGACGTCTACGCCGGCGACGAGCGCTGGCGGGCGATCGAGATCAGCGGCGGCGAGACCTATTCGTGGCCGCCGCAATCGACCTACATCCAGAACCCGCCTTACTTCACCGACATGACCATGACCCCGGTGCCGCCCGGCGACATCGCCGGCGCCCGGGCGCTGGCGCTGTTCGGGGATTCGATCACCACCGACCACATCTCGCCGGCCGGGGCGATCAAGCCCGACAGCCCGGCGGGCAAATATCTGGTCGAGCAGGGCGTGCCGCGGGCCGAGTTCAACAGCTACGGGGCGCGGCGCGGCAACCACCAGGTGATGATGCGCGGCACCTTCGCCAACATCCGCATCCGCAACCGAATGCTCGACAATGTCGAGGGCGGATTCACGCGCTACGCTCCGACCGGCGAAACCCTGCCGATCTACGACGCGGCGATGCGCTACATGGAAAGCGGCACCCCGCTGGTGGTGATCGCCGGCAAGGAATATGGCACCGGCAGCTCGCGCGACTGGGCGGCCAAGGGGACAGTGCTTCTCGGCGTGCGCGCAGTCATCGCCGAGAGCTTCGAGCGGATCCACCGGTCGAACCTGGTCGGGATGGGCGTCCTCCCGCTGCAGTTCAAGGACGGCGACAGCGCCGACAGCCTGGGGCTGACCGGCAAGGAGAAATATTCGATTGCCGGCATCGCCGAGTTGAACCCCCGGCAGGACGTCGAGGTGCGAGTCTTCCCCGATGAGGGCGAGGAGTTCAGCTTCACCGCCCGCTGCCGCATCGACACCTACAACGAGCTCGAATATTTCAAGGCGGGCGGGATCCTCCACTATGTGCTGAGGAGGCTGGCGGCGGCGTGATCGCGCTCCCTGATTGGGACCTCACCCG
>DASTZO010000142.1:0-4933 GCA_035764265.1 Sphingomicrobium sp. | reverse complement strand
ACCGGAAGCCCGCAGGCCGCCACGACCAGGCCGGCGGCGGTCGAGACGTTGATCGAGCCCGAATAGTCGCCGCCGGTCCCGCAGCTGTCGGCGAACAGATAATAGGGCCGGGCGAACGGCATTGCGGCGGCGCGCAGGGACAAAGCGGCACCGGTCAATTCCTCGGCCGTTTCGCCCTTCATCCGAAGGGCGACGAAGGCCGCGGCCATCAGCGGCGGCGGCAGCCGCCCCTCGACGATTTGCGCGAACAGCGCCTGCGCCTGCTGCCGGTCGAGATCACGGCCCTCGAGCAATTGGGCGACGGCCAGTTCGGCCGCCGGGTCGAGCGGATCGGAAGGGAACGGACCGACCGCTTCCTCGCGGCGCGGCGCGAGCGATGGATTGTGGGTCATGGAAAACAGCACCTGAAATGAAAAAGCCCGCCGTGCGGGCGGGCGGGAGAGACCGGATCTGGGCTAGATTGCCTTGATCAGTCGCGCCATCGCGCCGCGTGCGTCGCGGCGCGCCACCAGCGGCGGGCGTTTCCGGCAATGGCGGCCAGGTGCTTCATCGAGTCCTTGGGTAGGCGATGAAATCGAGCAGCGTCAAGACGTTCGCCTGGTTGGCGGCGGCGGCAAGCGGTTGACGCCTGCGAGCCCGCAATGGCATTGGGCGCGTCCGGCTGGACGTGCGGGTGTAGCTCAATGGTAGAGCAGAAGCCTTCCAAGCTTACGACGAGGGTTCGATTCCCTTCACCCGCTCCAAAGCCGACATGCCGGGGGCATGTCGAAGCTTTGGAGCGCGCGTAGCGCAGCGAAGCGGCGACCCCCGACATGCCGGGGGCATGTCGAAGCTTTGGAGCGTTTGGCCGGTCGCGAGGGGCGAAACGCAGCGCCGGCGATTCCGGCTCGTGGGCCAATTGACAGCGCAGACCCTCGTGGCCATGTGCGCCGCCTGCCCTGCCTGGAGAGGTGGCCGAGTGGTTAAAGGCAGCAGACTGTAAATCTGCCCGCGCAAGCGTACGCTGGTTCGAATCCAGCCCTCTCCACCACGGCCGAGCGGCCCGCCGTCCCTCGCCCGCCAAAAACTTAACATTAGTTATGCACTTATGGCGGTGCAAACCGTTTTGGCCTAAGTCACTACTGACTCGGACACAATTGCCGAGTCCCGTGTGATTGTGTTTGGAAGGAAGCTCGGGTGGCCAACGCCATGGCGGGATCGCATGATCCGGCAGACATTGAGTTGATGGCAGCAAGCCGGGTTGCGCGGCTGAGTCCGGGCCAGCTCGACTGCCTGCGGCTGGTGGCCGAGCATTTGTCATCCAAGGAAATCGCGGCCGAGCTCCACATCTCGCCCCACACCGTCGACCAGCGCATCCGCGGCGCGCTCCACATCTTGGGAGTCGAGCGCCGCACCCACGCGGCCCGGCTCGTCGCCCGGCACTGCGGCCCATATCAGCGTATGATACATCAATCGCCGTATGTTGAGCCTGATCGCTCGACCGTCCACCCGATGGGCACGGTCAGTAATCAGATTCGGCACGCTGACCGTGCAGGGGGGGCCGGGGGCGCGGGTTTCATAACCGAGCAGAGGCCCACGTCATTCCGACCCTCCCTGCAGATGCCGTTCGCAACGAGGAGCAACCCCCGGAATGAGATGAGCGTCGCGCAGCGGTTGCTCTGGATCGTGTTGATCTCGACCGGGGCCGCATTTTCGGCGGGCATGTATCTCGCCGGGCTCGAAAGTCTCGCCAGGCTGCTCAAGGGCTAGCGGAAAACCAACTCTCTTCTTCTTTCGGCAACCATATCCGCGCGATCCTCATCGCCCGCGGAAAGGAGCAGTCATGCGCAAACAACAGCTTGAGAACGCCGCGTTCGAAGTCGCCACCCAGGTCCGCACCGTCGAGGAAACGATCGACTCCGCACTCGCCGAGATGGCCGAGCTGCAGAGCCGGGTCATGCGCGCCAATGCGATCGCTCATGTCGGGGTCGGCGCGATCCACGGGACCCTGGAGCAGCTGGCCGCCGCCATCAGCGGCCTGGTGCAGACCCGCGGCTCCATCGTCGCCTGCCATGCGGCGCTGGTCGATGCCAAGGGCAAGGTCCCGGGGCTTCGCACGGTGTCCTGGGGCGATGCCGAGGATTGCCCGGAAGAGATCGCCACCCACAACCTTCGCGTCGTCGCCTAACAAGGGTTTTGACCGGGCCACAGCAATGTGGTCCGGTCCGCCTGCCATGATTCCGAGATATTATATTTTCCTCGCGATCCTGCTTCTGTCGTGCGGCTATGCCCTGTGGCGCGGTCGGCGGGATGAGCGGATCGTGGCATCGATCTGCCTGCTCGCCACGGTCGCGACCCGCTTTGCCATCTCGCCATTGAGCGTGCGCTACACCGGGCTGGAATTTGGGCTTCTGTTCATCGATCTGGTCATGCTGGCGGCGTTTGTCTCCATCGCCCTGCGCTCCGAGCGCTTCTGGCCCTTGTGGATCGCCGGGCTGCAGCTGACCAACAGCCTGTCGCACCTGATGAAGGCGATCGAGCTGGACCTGCTGCCGGTCGCTTATCGCGCCGCCGCGGTGTTCTGGAGCTATCCGATCCTGCTGGTGCTGGCGATCGGAACCTGGCGCGGTCAGCGCTATTTCGCTGAGGAGCGGTCAACGCCGCCACGGGAACAGCGGGCCTGACCCTCCGCCGGCGGCGACGGCCGCCGCCGTCAGTGGCTTGCCTCCAAACGCCGCGACTTCCATGAGCGCCGAATGACAAGGCACAAGCGCTCGCATCCGCACGGCTCTCCCAATCGTCCGCGCCTGTGGGGCAAGCATGCGGTTGCGGCGGCGCTCGACAATCCGGAGCGCAAGGTGCTGCGCGCCTGGGCGACGCGCGACGCGGCGTCCTTCATGCGCTTCCCCAAAGAGGTGCCGCTGACCTTCGCCGATGTCGCCGACCTCGGCCGGCTGGTCCCGCACGACGCCCCGCACCAGGGTGTCGTCGTCGAGGTCGAGCCGCTCGAGGGAGCCTGGCTCGGCGACCTGCTCGGGAACGCGGGCGAGCGCTCGGTGCTGCTGGTCCTCGACCAAGTCACTGACCCCCACAACGTCGGGGCCATCCTGCGCTCGGCGGCGGCGTTCGGGGCAATCGGGATCGTCACCCAGGACCGCCACTCGCCGCCCGAAAGCGGGGCCCTGGCCAAGGCGGCCTCGGGCGCGCTCGAGCGGGTGCCGTGGGCGCGGGTCGTCAACCTCGCCCGGGCGCTCGAGGAGATCGGCGAGGCCGGCTTCTGGCGAGTCGGGCTGGCCGGCGAGGCCGACATGGAGCTCAAGGACGCGCTCGGCCCGCCGCGAATCGCGCTGGTCCTCGGCGCCGAAGGGCCGGGCCTGAGGCCCAACACCCGCGAGCATTGCGACGCGCTGGCGCGCCTGCCGATCAGCGCGGCGGTCGACAGCCTCAACGTCTCCAACGCGGCCGCGGTCGCGCTCTACGCGGCCAGCATCGCCTGATGGTCCGGACTGCCGAGACGATCCGCCAGAGCGTCGAGGCGCTGGCCGCACTCGAACCGGCGTTCGCCACCGTCCTCGAGCGGCATGGCGAACCGCAGCCCCGGGTTAGCGAGCCCGGCGCGCACACTCTGCTCCGGACGATCGTCGGCCAGCAGGTCAGCGTCGCGGCCGCCCGCTCGATGTGGGCCAAGCTCGAAGCCGCCTACGGCTCACCGCCCGACCTCGTGCGCATCCTGGAGGCGGGCGACGACGAGCTGAGGCTGGCCGGGATCTCGCGCCAGAAAGCGGGTTACGCGCGCAGCCTCGCCGGGCTCGTGCTGTCGGGCGAGCTCGACCTTGGCAACCTGCCGGCGGACGATGAGGAAGCGATCTCCCTGCTGACCCGGATCAAGGGCATCGGCCGATGGTCGGCGGAAATCTATTTGCTGTTCGCCGAAGGCCGGCGCGACGTCTGGCCGGCCGGCGACCTCGCCGTCCAGGTCGCGATCGGGCGCCTGCTCGGGCTTGACGAGCGGCCGAGCGAAAAGCGGCTGCGCGAGCTCGGCGAGGCCTGGCGCCCGCACCGCGGAGCCGCGGCCGTGCTCGCGTGGCACAGCTACAACAGCGCGGTCCTGTAGGGCTCCGCGGCGCGGCGGCTGGGCTTCGCGCCGGCTAGAATTCAGGAAAGCCCCAGCCTCGCCAAAAGCTCTCGCGGCGCCGGGCGCAACCGTTCCCGCCGCAAAAGACGTTGCGCACCTGCATCTGGACGAATCCGGGCTGGCTCAGCGCGAGGATATGGATGGGATGGATCATGTCACGTTCCGCTCGAGGGCGGGCAACTGGTCCCGGACCAAGGCATATTCAATCCCGCCGGGGCGGAGAAAACGTATTCAGCCTATTTGCGCAGGCGGACGGTGTGCTCGCGGGCGCCGAGGCCGCGGAAGATTCGCGGGCCGAGGTCGAGGCGCAGCGGGGCCATCTTCTCGCCCTCGGTGTCGCGGCCGACCAGGTAGCTGGCCGAGGTCTGCCCGTCGCCGCCGCTCCAGCGGTAGAGCGCGTTGAACCCGACCAGCGGCACGAACAGCCGCCGCCCCGCGACCTCGAACTCGCGCAGCCGGTCGCGGGTCAGGCTGACGGCGCTCTTCAGGGCCACCCGCTTGAGCGGCGGGATGACCGGGATCCGGTCCCCCTTGGCCACCGGGTGCGCGAAGAAGGCGCCGATCTCCTCGTCCTGCGCCGGGCCGGCATTGAACATGCTCGCCTCGACCAGAACGTCGCGCGCCGGGGCGCTGCCGGAGTTGAACACCGCGATGTCGAACTGGATCGTGGCCTTGTCGTCCTCGACGACGCAGCGCCCGGGCGTGAACTCGATCTCGAGCCACGGTCGAAGCCGGGTCGAGACGATTCCGGCCCGCGCAGCCGGCCGCGGCGCAGGCGCGCGCTGCAGCGGTGCCGGTGCCGGCGCCGGCGCCGGCGCG
>DASTZO010000141.1:0-4329 GCA_035764265.1 Sphingomicrobium sp. | reverse complement strand
CTCTTGTCGAGGATCACGTTGCGGCCCTTGGGCCCCAGGGTGACCTTGACCGCATCGGCGAGGATGTCGACGCCCCGCAGAATCCGCTCGCGCGCGTCGCGCGAAAATTTCACGTCCTTGGCTGCCATGTTCGGCTCCCTTTCAAATCAAATTCCGTGTTGGAAAAATCAGCCGACCACCCCGAGGATGTCGCTTTCCTTCATGATGATCAGGTCTTCGCCCGCGATCTTGACCTCGGTGCCCGACCATTTGCCGAACAGGATCCGGTCGCCGGCCTTGACGTCGAGCGGAGTCACCTTGCCGTCGTCCGAGCGCGAGCCCGAGCCGACCGAAATGACCTCGCCTTCCTGCGGCTTTTCCTGCGCGGTATCGGGAATGATGATCCCGCCGGCGGTTTTTTCCTCGGCCTCGACGCGGCGGACGAGGACTCGATCGTGAAGCGGCCTGAAACCCATAGCCTTTAGCCCCTTGTCAAAATGTTGCTCATCGATGCGCTTGGCACTCTCGTCATGAGAGTGCCAGCGATGCCGCGCATATGGTTGCCCCCGCTCGCCGCGTCAACGCCTGCCGGTCGAAAAGATTTGGCGCGGGCGAGGGACCTCCGCTAGCGCTGCGCGGGCATTATCCGAGGTAGACCGCGATGAAATTCGTGCGCGCGATCTGGAAGCTGCTGGTCGGCATCAAGGACGCCCTGGTGCTGTTGTTCATGCTGCTGTTCTTCGCCCTGCTCTACGCGGCGCTGTCGGCGCGGCCGGACCCGGTGACCGACGGGGTGCTCGCGCTCGACCTCGACGGGACGGTCGTCGAGCAGCCGGCCCGGGCGGAGCTGTCGGAGCTCGCCGCGGGCGGCAGCCGATTGAGGCAATTCCGGCTTCGCGACCTCGTCGCGGCGCTCGACGAGGCGCGCGAGGACAATAGGGTCAAGGCGGTCGCGCTCGACCTCGAAGGCTTCCTAGGCGGCGGCCAGACGGCCATGGCCGACCTCGCCGATGCGCTCCGCCGGGTGCGCTCGTCGGGCAAGCCGGTGATCACTTACTCGGTTGGCTATAGCGACGATGCCTACCAGCTCGCGGCCGCGTCGTCCGAGGTCTGGCTGCACCCGCTGGGCGCCGTCGCCATCACCGGCCCGGGCGGGTCGAACCTCTATTTCAAGGGCCTGCTCGACAAGCTCGGGGTCACCGCCAACGTCTACCGGGTCGGCACCTACAAGGCCGCGGTCGAGCCGTTCATCCGCAACGACATGTCGCCCGAAGCCGAGGAGAACTACCAGGCGTTCGGGGACGCGCTGCTCGAAAGCTGGCGCGAGGGCGTCCTGCGCGCGCGCCCCAGGGCCAAGCTCGACGCCTACGTGCGCGACATGCCGGCGGCGGTCGATGCCGCCGGCGGCGACCTCGCCCGCGCAGCTCTGACCGCCGGGCTGGTCGACCGGCTCGCCGACCGGCGCGCGTTCGAGGCCCGCCTTGCCGAGCTCGGCGGCGAGGACGAGGGCGCGCCCGGCGGCTACAGCCGGATCAAGCTCGATTCCTACATCGCCGAGCGGGTCGAGCGCGACGGCGGCGGCCCGATCGGCGTCGTCACCGTCGCCGGGATGATCGTCGACGGCAGGGCGCCCGAAGGCACCGCCGGCGGCGACAGCATCGCCAAGGCGATCGAGAAGGGCCTCTCCGACGGCGGCCTGAAGGCGCTGGTGGTGCGCGTCGACAGCCCCGGCGGATCGGTGCTGGCGTCCGAGCGCATCCGCCAGGCGATCCTCGCCGCCAAGGAGAGGAAGCTGCCGGTGGTCGTGTCGATGGGCAATGTCGCCGCGTCCGGCGGCTATTGGGTCGCGACCGCCGCCGACTACATCTTCGCCGAGCCGTCGACGATCACCGGGTCGATCGGAGTGTTCGGGATCCTGCCGAGCTTCCAGGGCTCGCTGGAGAAGCTCGGAATGGGGGCCGACGGGATCAAGACGACCCCGCTGTCGGGCGAGCCGGACCTGCTCAAGGGCCCGTCGCCCGAGGTCAACCGGCTGATCCAGGCCTCGGTGGAATCGATCTACCGGCATTTCCTCGGGGTCGTCTCGCGCTCGCGCGGCAAGCCGCCGGCCGAGATCGACCGGATCGCCCAGGGCCGGGTGTGGGACGGCGGCACCGCCCGCCAGCTCGGCCTGGTCGACGGCTTCGGCGGGATGGACGAAGCGATCGCCAAGGCGGCCCAGCTCGCCAGGCTCGGCGAAGGCCAGCGCGGGGTCCGCTACCTCGAGCGGCCGCAGAGCCTGACCGACAGCCTGCTCGAGATGCTGGCCAACGAGGAGCTCGACGACGGCACCGCTCCGACCGACGCGTTCGCGGTGATCGGTGGCTCGCCGGAACGCGAGCTGGCGGCTGCGATCGCCGAGCTGCGCTCGATCCTGTCGGGCTCGCGGATCCAGGCGCTTTGCCTCGAATGCGGCCCGGTCGCCCCGGTGCAGGTCAGGGCCCGCGACGTCAGCCTCCTCGCCGCGCTCGCCGACTGGTTCTGATGACGGCGGCGGCCGCCGATCCGCCGTTCAGTCCTGCCGGATAGCCCGGCGCCGGCGGCGGTTGATGGTCAGCGGCAACAGGATCATCGCCAGGATGCTCATCACCAGCGCGACGATCGCAAAGCCGATGACCAGCGGGTTGTGCATGTCCTCGCGGGTCTTCAGGTCCATGATGTGAAGCCCCCACATGAAGTCGTAGAACCGCCACCACGGGGTGCGCCGGGCAACGATCTGCCCTGATCCGGAATCGACGTAGAAACGGGTGTCGTCGTCCATCGCCACCAGCCAGGCGGCGACCGGGCGGCGGAGCTCGAGCGGCGGCTTGTCCGGGTCGGTCCGGGTCGCGGACTTGACCCGGGCCTTGCCCGTGTAGCGCGCCGTCACCTCGCGCACCGCGTCGGCGGCGGACAAGGGCGGCAGCAGGGCGCCGGTCGCCGGATCGGCCAGGCGGCTGGTCCCGTCGGCCAGGGCGATCACCCAGCGCGGCCCATCCGCTCGCTGCTCGAGCGACATGGACTTCATGGGCAGGCCGGCGACGGCCGGCGGGACGGGCGGGAGGGCCAGCCGGATCGGCCCCGGCTCGCGGACCAGATGCTCACCGCGCACCTCCTCGATCGGCTTCGACACCATCACCAGCCCGGAGATCACCCAGAACAGGATCGGCAGCGCGATCACCCAGCCGAGCCAGACGTGCCAGCGGCGCAAGCGGGAACGGGTGATCATTTGGCGTCGCTTCCTAGATGTGGATCGGCTTGCCGGTCACCGCCATCGCCGCTTCCTTCAGCGCTTCGCTGTGCGTCGGGTGGGCGTGGCAGGTATAGGCGATATCCTCGGACGTGGCTCCGAACTCCATCGCCTGGGCGGCCTGGGCGATCATCGTGCCCGCCAGCGACCCGACCATCCACACGCCGAGCACCCGGTCGGTCCTGGCGTCGGCGATCACCTTGACGAAGCCGTCGGTGTCGCGGTTGGTCTTGGCGCGGCTGTTGGCAAGGAACGGGAACTTGCCGGTCTTCACCTCGCCCTCCTGCCTGGCTTCCTCTTCGGTCAATCCGACCCCGGCGATTTCGGGATGGGTGTAGACGACGTTGGGGATCACCGCGTGGTTCACGATCCCGGTGAGCCCGGCGATGTTCTCGGCGACCGCGATCCCCTCGTCCTCGGCCTTGTGGGCGAGCATCGGCCCGGGGATCACGTCGCCGATCGCCCACACGCCCGGCACCGCGGTTCGGAACTCGGGGTCGGTCTCGATC
Source organism: Sphingomicrobium sp. (assembly GCA_035764265.1). Classification (GTDB taxonomy): domain Bacteria; phylum Pseudomonadota; class Alphaproteobacteria; order Sphingomonadales; family Sphingomonadaceae; genus Sphingomicrobium. The sequence continues at coordinate 573 of DASTZO010000141.1, read as the reverse complement.
TGGCCGCGGTTGTTGACCTTGAGCCCGATCGCGTCGAGCCCGAGCCCGTCGGTGTTGGGGCGGCGGCCGATCGACACCAGCACCGCGTCGGCCTCGATGGTCTCCGCTGCGCCGCCTTTCGCCGGCTCGACCGTCAAGGCGACGCTGGCGCCGTTGACCTTGGCGCTTGTGACCTTGGAGGAGGTGCGGATCTCGAAGCCCTGCTTCTTGAAGATCTTCGCGCATTCCTTGCGCACTTCGCCGTCCATCCCGGGCAGGATCTCGTCGAGATACTCGACCACCGTCACCTGGCTGCCGAGGCGGCGCCACACCGAGCCCAATTCGAGCCCGATCACCCCGCCGCCGATCACCACCAGCCGCTCGGGCACCTGCGGCAGGGCGAGCGCGCCGGTCGAATCGACGATCCGGCCCTTCTCATTGTCGACCTCGACTCCGGGCAGCGGAGTCACCGACGAGCCGGTCGCGATCACCACGTTCTTCGCGCTGACGGTGCGGTCGCCGACCTTGACCCGGTTGGGCGACTCGAACGACGCGGCGCCCTTCAGCCACTCGACCTTGTTCTTCTTGAACAGG
>DASTZO010000140.1:0-7728 GCA_035764265.1 Sphingomicrobium sp. | reverse complement strand
TGATGCCGGTGACCAAGATGGCCGCTTCGGTCGACTGGTCGACGAACTTCGGCGCTTCGGCGTGGATCGAGGCGAACTTGTCGCTGCCGATCGGGCCGCGCTCGTCGATCGGCTCGCCGATGACGTTGATGATCCGGCCGAGCGTCTTGGGGCCGACGGGCACCTGGATCTGCGAGCCGGTGGTCTTGACCGACTGGCCGCGGGTCAGGCCGTCGGTCGAATCCATGGCGATGGTGCGCACGACGTTCTCGCCCAAATGCTGCGCGACCTCGAGCACCAGGCGGTTGCCGCCGTTGTCGGTCTCGAGCGCGGCGAGGATCGGCGGCAGCTCGCCCTCGAAGGCGACGTCGACGACCGCGCCGATCACCTGCGCGACCCGGCCGACGAGGTTGCTCGCCTGTGCCGGCGCTTTGGGGGTCTTGGTCGCGGCGGCGGCCGGCTTCGCGGTCTTGCGGGGCTTGGTCGGGGCGGCGGTGGCCATGGGTGTATCCTTGCGTTGTTCGGTCAAGTTAGAGCGCTTCCGCGCCCGAGATGATTTCGACGAGCTCGGTGGTGATCGCTGCCTGGCGCTGGCGGTTGTACTGGATCGACAGGCGGTTGATCATGTCGCCGGCGTTGCGGGTCGCATTGTCCATCGCGGTCATCTGCGAGCCGTAGAAGCCGGCCTGGTTCTCGAGCAGGGCGCGGTAGATCTGCACCGCGATGTTGCGCGGCAGAAGCGCTTCCAGGATCGCTTCCTCGTCGGGCTCATATTCCACCGCGACATTCGATGCGCTCGCCGGACGGGTGTCGTTCGCAGCTCTAGGCACCGGGATGATCTGCTGCACCACCGGCTCCTGCACGAGCGTCGACTTGAACTGCGCGTAGGCGAGGTGGACGACGTCGATGCCGTCGGTGATGAAGCGGTCGATGATGTCGGCGGCGATCGCCTGCGCGTCGGCGTAGCCGGGCGCCTTCATGGCGGTGGTGTCGTGCTGGGCGATGATCGCCTTCGGGTAGAGCCGCTGGATCACCGGCCGGCCCTTGCGCCCGACGAGGTAGAACAGCACCGTCTTGCCGTCCTCGATCAGCTCGTCGGCCCTGCGGCGGGCGGCCCGGACGATGTTGCTGTTGAACGCCCCCGCGAGCCCGCGGTCGCCGGTGGCGAGCACGATCAGATGGGTTTGGTCCTTGCCGGTGCCGGCGAGCAGCTTGGGGCTTTGCGGGCTGACCGTGACCCCCGAGGCGATCGAGGCGACGACGTCGGCCATCCGGGTCGCGTAGGGGCGGCCCGCCTCGGCGCCCTGCTGCGCGCGGCGCAGCTTGGCCGCGGCGACCATCTTCATCGCCTTGGTGATCTTCTGCGTCGACTTGACCGAGCCGATGCGGATCTTGAGGGCCTTGAGGCTTGCCATCGGGCTTTACGCGAACTGCTTGCCGAACTTGGTCAGCGCGTCCTTGAGCTTTTTCGCCGTGTCGTCGTCGAGCGCCTTGCTGTCGCGGATCGTCTTCAGGACGTCGGCGTGCTCGGCGCGCAGATAGCTGAGCAGCGCCGCTTCGTAGCGGGTGACGTCCCTGACCTCTACCGAATCCAAGAACCCCTGGGTGCCGGCGAAGATCGACGCGACCTGCTCCTCGACCGGCATCGGCGAGAATTGCGGCTGCTTGAGCAACTCGGTCAGGCGGGCGCCGCGGGCGAGCAGGCGCTGGGTCGAGGCGTCGAGGTCCGAGCCGAACTGGGCGAAGGCCGCCATCTCGCGGTATTGGGCGAGCTCGAGCTTGATCGAGCCGGAGACCTTCTTCATCGCCTTGGTCTGGGCGGCCGAGCCGACGCGGCTGACCGACAGGCCGACGTTGATCGCCGGGCGGATGCCCTGGAAGAACAGGTCGGTCTCGAGGAAGATCTGGCCGTCGGTGATCGAGATCACGTTGGTCGGGATGTAGGCCGAGACGTCGCCGGCCTGGGTCTCGATGATCGGCAGGGCGGTCAGCGAGCCGGCGCCATTGTCCTCGTTCATCTTGGCGGCGCGCTCGAGCAGGCGGCTGTGGAGATAGAAGACGTCGCCCGGATAGGCTTCGCGGCCCGGCGGGCGGCGCAGCAGCAGCGACATCTGGCGGTAGGCGACCGCCTGCTTGGACAAATCGTCATAGACGATCACCGCGTGCATTCCGTTGTCGCGGAAATATTCGCCCATCGCGCAGCCGGTGTAGGGCGCGAGGAACTGCAGCGGCGCCGGCTCGGACGCGGTCGCGGCGACGACGATCGAATAGTCCATCGCGCCATTCTCCTCGAGCGCGCGGACGATCTGGGCGACGGTCGAGCGCTTCTGGCCGATGGCGACGTAGATGCAGTAGAGCTTCTCGCTCTCCTTGCCCGACGCGTTGATCGCCTTCTGGTTGATGAAGGTGTCGAGCGCGACCGCGGTCTTGCCGGTCTGGCGGTCGCCGATGATCAGCTCGCGCTGGCCGCGGCCGATCGGAACCAGCGCGTCCAGCGCCTTCAACCCCGTCTGCACCGGCTCGTGGACCGATTTCCTCGGGATGATTCCGGGCGCCTTGACCTCGACGCGGCGGCGCTCGGTCGCCTCGATCGGGCCCTTGCCGTCGATCGGGTTGCCGAGCGCGTCGACGACGCGGCCGAGCAGGCCCTTGCCGATCGGCACGTCGACGATGGTGCCGGTGCGCTTGACGGTCGAGCCTTCCTTGATCTCGGCGTCGGAGCCGAACACGACGACCCCGACATTGTCGGCCTCGAGGTTCAAAGCCATGCCTTTGACGCCGTTCTCGAACTCGACCATCTCGCCGGCCTGGACATTGTCGAGGCCGTGGATGCGGGCGATTCCGTCGCCGACGGAGAGCGCGGTGCCGACCTCCGAGACCTCCGAGTCGGAGGCGAAATTCGCGATCTGATCGCGGATGACGCGGGAGATTTCAGCGGCGCGGATGTCCATGAACTAGCCTTTCATCGCAGACGCGAGTCGGTTGAGTTTGGTGCGGATGGAAGCGTCGATCATCTCACTTCCGAGCTTGATGACGATGCCACCGAGGATTTCGGGGTCGACCCGGGAGTCGAGTGTGACGTCCGCCCCTCCGGCGCGCTTCCTGAGCTGCGCCTTCAGCGCTTCGACCTGGTCGTCGTTGAGCGGGTGGGCGCTGACGACTTCGGCGCTGATCTCGCCGCGGTGGTCGGCGGCGATGCGCCGATACGCCCGGATGATCGCCTTCAACTCGCGCTTGCGGCCGTTGCGGGCGAGGACGCCGAGGAAATTGACGGTCAGCGGGTCGAGCCCGAGCTCGGGGCCGAGGGCGGCGAACGCCTTGGCGGCATCGTCGCGGCCGACCAGCGGGCTCGCCACCAGCGCGGCGAACTCGCGCGAATCGGCCAGCGCGTGGTCAAGCGCGTCGAGGCTCCGGCCGACCGCGTCGATCTTCCGTTCGTCGCGCGCCAGGCCGAACAAAGCGGAGGCGTAGCGCCCTGCTAAGCTGGCTTGAATGCCGCCGGATGTCTCCACGCGCCCGAAGCTCCAAAAAAAGATATGACCCCATGCGAAAACGGGGCGTTGCACGGCCTTCGACCCGCCCGCCCCGATGGGTTGGCGCGCCCCTAGCAGGGGGGCTGAAACGATGCAAGGCGGGTGGTCCCGAAGAGCCGTCTTGACGGCTCGAAGGCGGCTCGGCAAAAAAGCCGGCGGCCGCGTCTCGGGCCGCTGGGGGGTTTGAAATCACATGACAATTCGAAACCGGGCGGCAGCGCTTGCCGCATTGGCCATGGCGTTGCCCGCGCCGGCCCAGGCGCAAAAGGTGGCCGATCGCAATCTCGCTCCGATCGAGGTCGATCCGGCCAAGGTGCCGCTGCCGGAACTCGGCTTCACCGAAGCTGCCGGCGACCGCGACGGGTACGACAAATATTTCTATTTCGTGCGCTCCGAGACCGATTTCGCAACCGCCTACAACGACATCCGCGAATGCGATTCCCTGACCCGCGGAATCCGCACCTACCTCAACGGCGGGACGGTCCCTTACCCTTATGCCGGGACGATGGCCGGAGCGCTCGGCGGGGCGATCGGGAGCGCGCTCGCCGACGCCATCTTCGGCTCGGCGCTGCGCCGCAACATGCGCCGGACCAACATGCGCACCTGCATGGGCTACAAGGGCTACAGCCGGCATGGCCTGCCCAAGGAGCTGTGGACCAAGTTCAATTTCGAGGAGGGCCTGAGCGGCGTTGCCGAGGACGAGCGGCAGAAACTCCTTCAAATGCAGGCCAAGGCGGCGATTGCCGGCAAGCCCCAGACCGAGGAGCTCGAGTTCTGATGCGTATCCTGATGCTCATTTCCGCCGCCGCGGCCGCGTTCGCCGCGCACGCTCCGGCGGCCGCCAAGCCGGCTTCCTCGCAGCAGTTCAAGGCCGGAACGGCGATCAGCCTCGACCCGGCCAAGGCCTATCTGCTGGTGCGCTCGCCGCTCAATCTCGACGTCAAGCTGCTTCGCGAGGCGCGGCCGGACGAGGTCGAGGCCTACAAGGCCGAGCGCTCGGCCGCGCTCGAAAAGGCGCGGTCCAAATATGCCCGCAAGCTCGCCGGCTACGAACGCGACATCAAGGCCTGGAACGCGATGTCCGCCAACGCGCGCGCCGGCCAGGTCAAGCCCGAGCGGCCGGTCGAGCCGACGGACGACAATCTCGCCTTCAAGGCGATCGAGTCCGACAAGTTCGTGACCCTGTGGGGCGGACGGGTGTTCGACAAGCCGTCGCAGGCGCGGCTGATCGCCGTCGATCCCGGCACCTACCGGCTCTACGGCCAGATGATCGAGGGCAACAACGGCAGCATGCTCGGCTTCTGCCTGTGCATGGGCTCGGTCGACTTCGACGCCGCGCCCGGCCGGATCACCGATCTCGGCTCGTTCCGCTACCCGCTCGCCGAGGCCTTGCGCGACAAGGTGAAGCCGAGCTGGAACGGCCTCACTCCGGGCAAGGGCGGGCTGACCGGGATGCGCGTCGAGCCGATGCGCCCGGCCGACCCGGTGCCGGCGAGCCTGGCGAGCCTGCCGCGCGAGGCGGCCGCGTACCGGGCCGCCGGCAAGATCGACAATTTCTTCGGCGTCCAGATCGACCGGCTGACGGCCCTGCCCGGGGTGCTGTCCTACCGGCGCGACGAGGTCGTCGACGAACGCTCCGGAGGAGCGGCCGCGGCCAACTGACCGGTTTGGCCGCAAGCAGCGGGATGCGCGATGCGCCGGAGTGGCGTATTCGCGGTCCCATGCTGATGAAAACCATCGATGCGAACCAGGCCTGGGCGGCGTTCGAGCGCCGCGACCGGGCGTTGGACGGGCGGCTGATCGGAGCGGTCCGGACCACCGGCATCTATTGCAAGCCGAGCTGCCCGGCGCGGCGGCCGCGGCGCGAGCATGTCGAGTTCTTCGCCGACCCCCAGGCGGCGCGGGCGGCCGGCTACCGGCCGTGCCTGCGCTGCAAGCCCGACGAGGTCGGCCGCGACCGCGCCGCGGTCGCCCGCGCCGTGCGGCTGATCGAAACGGCGGAGGAAGCGCCGAGCCTGGCAGAGCTCGCCGCCGCGGTCGGCTATGCGCTGCATCATTTCCAGCGGCTGTTCACGCGCGACGTCGGCGTGTCGCCGGCGCAATATGCGCGGGCGCTCCGGGCCCGGCGCGCCGAGGCCGAGCTGACGGAGGACAAAAGCGTGACCGAGGCGATCTACGATTCGGGCTATTCGGCGCCGAGCCGATTCTATGCCGACGCCAAAGAGCGGCTCGGCATGACCCCGTCCGCGTGGCGCGACGGCGGGCGCGGCGAGACCATCCGCTGGACGGTCGTCGCCAGCGCGCTCGGGCCGCTGCTGGTCGCGGCGACGGCCAGGGGCATCTGCCGGCTGACCTTCGAGGACGACGAGCGCTCGCTAATGCGGGTCTTCCCCAACGCGACCCTGGTCGAGGACGACGGGTCGATGGGCGAATGGGTCGCGGGCGCGCTGTGCGCGGTCGAGCGCCCCGCGGCGGCTCCGGACCTGCCAATCGACGTCGCCGGGACCGCGTTCCAGGAAGCGGTGTGGCGCGAGCTCAGGAAAATCCCGCCGGGCGAGACGCGCAGCTACGCGCAGATCGCCGCCGCGGTCGGCAAGCCCGGCGCGGTCCGGGCCACCGGCTCGGCCAACGGCGCCAACCCGGTCGCGGTGTTGATCCCGTGCCACCGGGTGGTGCGCAGCGACGGCAGCCTTGGCGGCTATGCCGGCGGCATCGAGCGCAAGCGAAGGCTGCTGGAGGCCGAGCGTGCGGCCGGACAGCGGTCTCTCGACCTCTAGAGGGCCTCGACGACCGGCGACGGCGCGCGCACGTCGTCGTCATCGTCCTTCTCGTCCTTGTCCAGGCGCGCGTTGAGCTTGGCCAGCGCCTCGCCCAATTTGTTGGCCTCGATCAGCTCGGCGACCTCGTTGAGCGCCTTCGAATATTTCGATTCGTGCGGGGAATGCGCGACCGGGAGCAGAACCTGGCGAGCGAGCGCCCCCTTGCGGTCGATGAGCAGCTGGCGGGCGGTCAGCACCCGCAGGCCGGCGTCGTAGGGGGCGATCTCGAATGCCCGCTCGAGCCCCTGGACGGCGAGTTGCGGCGGCGGGGCGCCGGCCTGCTTGTAGGTCAGATAATAATTGTACAGCGGGCTCGGGTCGCCTGGGTCCACCCGGCTCGCCTTCCCGAACCAGCTGCGCGCGGTTGCGTAATGCCGCGGGTCGGCCTTGCTGCGCTTCAAATAGACCAGCCCCTTGTAGAGCAGCGCCTTGCCCGATCTGGGATCGATCGCCAGCGCCGCGTCGGCGGCTCGCTCCGCCTCGTCGAACCGCTCGGCATCGAACTCGGCCTCGGCCAGCGCGACCTGCACCGCGAGGCTGCCCGTGTATTTGGCCGCCACCGCCCGGGCATCGGCCGCGACATCCTTCGACGTCTTCTTGTCGACCCCGCGCGCCGAGCGCGCCCGGACGCGCATGATCGCTTCCTCGTCCCGCCCAAGCTTGCGCATCGCGACATTGGGCTTGGGCAGGCTACCCGGACGGACGATGGCGCCCGGATAGCGGTTCCTGCCCTTGTAGCGAATAACCTCGCTTTCGAGCTGGTCGAGGTCGCCGAACGCCTGCCGGGCGGCGGTTGCGGCGTCGGTGCCGGCGTTGATCGCCCGCAGATATTTCTGCAGCTGGCCGGTCCGGGTGCCCCCGAAGGTCAGATAATGGGTCAGCAGCCAGCCATAAGTGTAGCGGGCGTAGACGTCCTCGAAGTTCGGCCGGTTGCTGGTCAGAAGCATGCGCTTGATCGAGTAATTGAGGCCGCCGAGCAGGGCGCTGGCGCGGCTTTGCGGCGGCGAGCCGAGCTTGAAGCTGCCGTCGTCCTGGAGCTCGATGGTCGAATTGACCTCGGCGAACGCCTCCCGGTACCAGCTCGGGTAAGCGGCGGTGAAATGCCGGTACATGAAATGGTGCGCATATTCGTGGAAGAACACGGTCTGCGCATCGATCTCGGGATCCCGGTACAGGCTCGTCTTGCCGATCGCGTTCTTGGCCGGAACGAAGGCGACGGGCCCCGCCGCGCGCGGGATATAGAATCCGGCAACGCCTTCCCGGCGGGCCAGGGTTTCGATGTCGCCGATGTCGCCGAAGCGGAACACCGTCAGCCGCTGGGTGTCGGACAGCGGTTCCTGCTCGACCACTCCCTGCAGCGAACGGAGCGCCTGATCGAAGCGCTCGAGCCTTTCGGC
>DASTZO010000139.1:0-10123 GCA_035764265.1 Sphingomicrobium sp. | reverse complement strand
AGTGGGAAATCATCAAGCCGCTGGCCGCGGAATATTTCAGCGGGTCGAGCGAATCCGAAGGCCGGGTGCGCACCATCTTCATGGTCGGCGACTTCAAGCAGGCGATCTTCGGCTTCCAGGGCACGGATCCCAACGAATTCCAGCGCGCCCGGAATTGGGTCCGGCAGCATTCCAGCGCGCTGCGCGAAGCCGAGGACGACGCCGACGACCCCCGGCAGCTCGCGCTCGAGTTCCGCGACCTGTCGATCGATGCCAGCTTCCGCTCGGCGCCGGCGATCCTCGACGTCGTCGACGCGGTGATCGACGAGGTCGGCTATCGGGCGATGGGCCTGCCTGACGAGCCCAACCGCCATCGCGCCTTCTTCGACCGGCGGCCCGGGCTGGTCGAGCTGTGGAAGCCTTTTTCGGTCGAGTCCGACGGCGACTCCGAGGAAGCCGAGGAGGGCTGGCTCGACGAGCGCGACCGCAAATATGCGACCGCCCTGGCCGGCCAGATCAAGCGCTGGCTCGATGAGGCGCCGGTCCTCGACTCGACCAAGCGGCCGCTGAGCCCCGGCGACGTGCTGGTGCTGGTCCGCAGCCGCGGCGAACTGGCGTCGCTGATCGTCGCCCGGCTGTTCGCGGCCAACGTCCCGGTCGCGGGCATCGACCGGCTCCATCTCTCGAAGCCGTTCGCGGTCCGCGACCTGCTCGCCGCGGTCGCCTTCGCCGTGCAGCCGCTCGACGACCTCAACCTCGCCAACCTGCTGGTCTCGCCGCTGGTCGGCTGGAGCCAGGACCAATTGTTCGACCTTGCCTACGGCCGCGACAAGGTCCCGCTGTGGCGGCTGCTTCGCGAGCGCGCGGCCGAGCAGCCGCACCTGGCCGAGGCGCACGACGCGCTCGGCTCGCTTCTGGCGATGGCCGATTACACGACCCCGGCTCGGTTCCTCGAGACGATCCTGTCCGGGCCGCTCGAGGGCCGGCGCAAACTGTACCGCCGGCTCGGGCTCGCGTCGCGCGACCCGATCGACGAATTGCTGGCGAGCGCGATGGAGTTCGAGCGCAGCGAAACGCCGTCGCTCGACCGCTTCCTAGCCTGGTTCGGCCGCGGCGATGTCGAGGTCCAGCGCGATCCGTCGGCGCCGGCCCAGGCGGTGCGGGTAATGACCGTGCACGGCGCAAAGGGCCTTGAAGCGCCGTTCGTGATCCTCGCCGATTCGACCGCCGACCCGGCCAGGATCGGCGGCACCGCCCGAACGATCAGTTTCCCGCTGGATGCGGAGCAGACCATCAAGGTGCCGCTGGTCCGGCCGCGCAAGGCCGAGCGCGTATCTCCGTTCGCCGAACTGATGGCGAGCAAGGAGGAATCCGACCTCGAGGAGCATTGGCGCCTGCTCTACGTCGGCCTGACCCGGGCGATCGAGCGGCTGGTGGTCGCCGGCGTCAAGCCGAAGGGCGAGCGGGCCGAGAATTGCTGGCACACCCGGGTCGAGCGGGCGCTGATCGCGCTCGGCGCGCAGCCGGAGCGGGACGCGCACTGGGGCGAGGCGATCCGCCATCGCGGAAACGTCACGGCCGCTCCGCCGAGGCCGAAGAAGCCACGCATCGACATTCAATCTCCGCCGGTCCCCGAGTGGGCGCGCCGTCCTGCTCCGGCGGAGAACCGGCCGCCGCGGCCGCTGGCTCCCTCGGCGCTTATCGAGGACCGCGAGGCGGCCGCCCTGCCAAGCGCCGAGCAACGCGCGGCTCAGCGGCGCGGAACGCTGGTCCACCAATTGTTCGAGCGGTTGGCCGGTGTCGAACCCGGGCAGCGCCCGTCGGCGGCCGAGCACTGGCTCGAGCGCTCGGCGGGCGTGTCGGAACCCGACGAGCGCCGGGCCATCGCCGACATGGTCTGCTCGATCATCGGCGATACGAGCCTTGCGCCTCTGTTCGGCCCGGGCTCGCTCGCCGAAGCGCCGATCGCCGCGACCCTTCCCGACGGCCTAGTCGTCGCCGGGACCGTCGACCGGCTGCTGGTCGAGGACGACCGGGTCTCGGTGATCGACTTCAAGACCGGGCGGGTGCCGCCTTCGGACGCGCAGATACCGGCCGCCCATCGCGCCCAGATGGCCGCCTATGCCGAGGCTCTCGGGGTGATCTTCCCGGGTCGCTCCATCCGCTCGGCGCTGCTCTACACCGCCGGAGCGCGACTGTTCGAACTCGACGGTTGAGAGGCGACGGCCAAGGCCCCATATGGCCCGCAGCCTCAAAAGGAGAGTCGCCCGCCATGGCCACCAAATCCGTCACCGATCAGAGCTTTGCAACCGATGTGCTGGGCGCTCCGGGCCCGGTGCTCGTCGATTTCTGGGCCGAATGGTGCGGGCCGTGCCGGATGATCGCCCCCGCGCTCGAGGAAATTTCGACCGAGCTCGGCGACAAGGTGACGATCGCCAAGCTCAACATCGACGAGAACCCCGATGTCCCCGGCCGCTACGGGGTGCGCGGGATCCCGACCATGCTTCTGTTCAAGGGCGGCCAGCCGGTCGCGCAGAAGGTCGGCGCCGCGCCGCGCAGCCAGATCCAGCAGTGGCTGGAGGCGCAGCTCTAGGCGTCGTCCGGCGGATCCGTTCCCGCGAGCCCTACCGTGTCGGGCCGGAAGCGGTCGTATCGGGGCAGATCGTCGCCGGGGTCGAACCAGGCGACCTTGCTCGACCAGAAGATGTGGAACGCGGGCCGGATCGCGTCCGGATCGTCGAGCGTGACGATGCTGAAGTCGAACGTCTCGGGCTGGATGTCGTAGTCGATCGCCAGCGGAGTGCCGCAGCGGCCGCAGAACAGTCGCTCGGCAATGCTGCTCGAACGGATCCGCCGGCAATGCTCCTCGCCCTGGGTGACGATCCATTCGCCGGTCCGGACGCTGGCGAAGGCCATCGCCGGCGCTCCGCTGGCGAGCTGGCAGGTCCGGCAATGGCACCAGCCGCAATCGAACGGCCGGCCATCGAGCCGGTAGCGGACCGCTCCGCACAGGCATCGTCCGGTGAGCTCGGCCATCGGGGTCCTTCGTTGACTAAGACGGGGGTGCTGCCTACATCGCGCCCCGCAGTTGCCCGCGCGCGGGCGAGGCGGATCGCCCGCTGGCGGATCGCCCGTGGCGCGCGTCCCGCCATTTAAGGGATTGTCATGTTCGCCGCACTGGCAAAGAGTATCTTCGGATCGGCCAACGACCGTTATGTGCGGAGCCTCGGCAAATATGTCGACGCGATCAACGCGCTCGAGCCGGCCATTTCGGCGCTGAGCGACGACCAGCTGCGCGCCCAGACCGACCTGTTCCGCCAGCGCCTGGCGGGCGGCGAGACCATGGACCAATTGCTGCCCGAAGCCTTCGCGACGGTCCGCGAGGCGGCGACTCGGACGCTCGGCCAGCGCCACTACGACGTCCAGCTGATCGGCGGAATCGCGCTCCACCGCGGCGAGATCGCCGAGATGAAGACCGGCGAGGGCAAGACGCTGGTCGCGACGCTCGCGGTCTACCTGAACGCGCTGCCCGAGAAGGGCGTCCACGTGGTGACCGTCAACGACTATCTCGCCCGCCGCGACGCCGACTGGATGGGGCAGATCTACCGCTTTCTCGGACTATCGGTCGGGGTCATCGTCCCCAACCTCAGCGACCAGCAGCGGCGCGACGCCTACAATTGCGACATCACCTACGCGACCAACAACGAGCTCGGCTTCGACTATTTGCGCGACAACATGAAATACTCGCGCGAGCAGATGGTCCAGCGGCCGTTCAACTTCGCCATCGTCGACGAGGTGGACTCGATCCTGATCGACGAGGCGCGGACCCCGCTGATCATCTCCGGCCCGACCGACGACAAGTCCGAGCTCTACATGTCGGTGGACGCGCTGGTGAAGACGCTGGTGCCGGAAGATTATGAGCTCGACGAGAAATTGAAGAGCGTCGTCCTGACCGAGGACGGCACCGAAAAGGCCGAGCGGATGCTCGAGGACGCCGGCATCATCGAGGGCCGCAACCTCTATGCGATCGCCAACACCCAGGTCGTCCATCACCTGAACCAGGCGTTGAAGGCCAACGTCATGTTCAAGAAGGACATCGACTATATCGTCAAGGACGGGAAGATCGTCATCATCGACGAGTTCACCGGCCGGATGATGGAGGGGCGGCGCTGGTCCGACGGGCTTCACCAGGCGGTCGAGGCCAAGGAAGGCGTGCAGATCGAGCCCGAGAACCAGACGCTCGCCTCGATCACCTTCCAGAATTACTTCCGGATGTACCCGAAGCTGTCGGGCATGACCGGCACCGCTCTGACCGAGGCGCCGGAATTCTTCGACATCTACCGGATGAACGTCGTCTCGATCCCGACCAACGTGCCGGTCCAGCGCACCGACGAGGACGACGAGTTCTACAAGAATATCACCGACAAGTTCGCCGCCATCGCCACCGAGATCAAGGCTCGGCAGGAAAAGGGCCAGCCGGTCCTCGTCGGCACCGTGTCGATCGAGAAATCGGAGATGCTGTCCGAATATCTGACCCGCGAAGGCATCACGCACGAGGTTCTGAATGCCCGCTTCCACGAGAAGGAAGCGCATATCGTCGCCCAGGCTGGAGCGCTCGGCGCGGTGACGATCGCCACCAACATGGCCGGGCGCGGCACGGACATCCAGCTGGGCGGCAACGTCGATTTCCGGATCGAGGACGAGCTTGCCGACCTGCCCGAGGGCAGGGAGCGCGACCAGGCGATCGAGCGCATCAAGGCCGAGGTCGCCGAGCAGAAGCGGCTGGTGATCGAGGCCGGCGGGCTCTTCGTGCTCGGCACCGAGCGGCACGAGAGCCGGCGCATCGACAACCAGCTGCGCGGCCGATCGGGCCGCCAGGGCGACCCCGGCCTGTCGCGCTTCTATTTGAGCCTCGACGACGACTTGCTGCGCATCTTCGGGCCGCAGACCATGTTCGCGCGGCTGATGAACAAGAACCTCGAGGACGGCGAGGCGATCGTCAGCCCGTGGATCTCCAAGGCGATCGAGACCGCTCAGAAGAAGGTCGAGGCGCGCAACTACGACATCCGCAAGCAGGTCGTCGAATATGACGACGTCATGAACGACCAGCGCAAGGTGATCTACGAGCAGCGCGCCGACATCATGGATGCCGAGAGCGTCGGCGACGTCATCGCCGAGATGCGCGCCGAGACCGCGGAGTCGATCGTCACCGCTCACTGCCCGCCCGGCACCTACCCCGAGCAATGGGACGTCGAGGGTTTGAAGGAGAGCGTCGACGCGATCTTCGGCCTGCAGCCGCCGATCGATGCCTGGCTCGAGGAGGAAGCGGTCGAGCAGGAGATCATCACCGAGCGGCTGCAGAAGCTCGCCGACGAGGTGATGGAGGAGAAGGTCCGGGAGGTCGATCCGCAGCGCTGGGCCGAGGCCGAGAAGAACATATTGCTGCAGACGCTCGACCATTTCTGGAAGGAGCATCTGGCGACCCTCGACGCGCTCCGGGCGGTCATCCACCTTCGCAGCTACGCCCAGAAGAAGCCGATCGACGAATATAAGCAGGAGGCGTTCCTGCTGTTCGAGCGGCTGCTGATCGCCATCCGCGAGGACGTGACGAGGGTGCTGATGCGGGCGCAGGTCCAGCTCGAGGCCCCGCCTCCGCCGGTGCTGCCCGAGTTCATCACCCAGCACCTCGACCCGTTCTCCGGCGACGACGACACCGCGGACGTCGATCTCGCGACCGGGGCGATCCTGTCCAACCTGCCGCCGCTCAACATTCCGCGGCCGCAGATGCCCGCCGCCGAGGATGAGCTCGCCCAGGCGCCGGTCAGCCGCAACGCCCCGTGCCCGTGCGGCTCGGGCCGGAAATACAAGCATTGCCACGGTCAGCTGGCCTGAAGACCGCCCCATCGCCGGCGGCACGGCCGGTCGACCGCACCGAGCTTCGCCGCGCCTACCGCCCCGACGAGGAGCAGGTCGCGCTCGAGCGCCTGTCCGAGGCGCAGCTCGAGCCAGCCGTCCGGAGCGAAGCAACCGCGACCGCGCGCGCGCTGGTCAAGGGCATAAGGGCGCACAAGCCGTCCGGGCTCGACGCGTTCCTCCACACCTACGACCTCGGCAGCGACGAGGGCATCGCCCTGATGTGCCTGGCCGAGGCGCTGCTGCGGATTCCCGACGCCCGCACCGCCGACGAGCTGATCGCCGACAAGCTCGCGGGGCCGGACTGGGCGGAGAAGGCCGGACAGTCGAACTCCGCGTTCGTCAACGCCGCCACTTTCTCGCTGCTGCTGACCGGCAAGGTGCTCGAGGGCGCCAACGACCGGAGCGACAATTGGCGCGCGGTGCTCGGCCGGACCGTCGGGCGGCTGGGCGAGCCGGTGGTCCGGACCGCGGTCACCCAGGCGATGCGCATCCTCGGACGCCAGTTCGTGTTCGGCCGCACCATCGACGAGGCGCTGCGCCGTGCCGAGCCCGACCGAGCGGCGGGGCTGACCCACAGCTTCGACATGCTCGGCGAGGCGGCGCGCACGCATGAGGACGCCGCGCGCTATGCCAAGGCCTATGCCGAGGCGCTCGACCGCATCGGCGCGGAAGCCAGGGGCGGCATCGTCCTGTCGCCCGGCATTTCGGTGAAGCTGTCGGCGCTTCACCCGCGCTACGAGTTCACCCACGCCGACGAGGCCAAAGCGGCGATGCTGCCGGTGCTCCGCGACCTGGCGATGCGGGCGAGCACCGCCGACGTCCATTTCACCATCGACGCCGAGGAAGCCGACCGGCTCGAGCTGTCGCTCGACCTGTTCGAGGCGCTGCTCGCCGACGATTCGCTATTCGCAAATGGCTGGGCCGGATTCGGGCTCGCCGTCCAGGCCTATCAGAAGCGCGCGGCGCCGCTGTGCGACTGGGTCGCCGAGGCGGCCCGGGCGCATCGGCGCAAGCTGATGGTCCGGCTGGTCAAGGGCGCCTATTGGGACACCGAGATCAAGGCCGCCCAGGTCGCCGGACTGCCCGATTATCCGGTGTTCACGCGCAAGGTGGCGACCGACGTCTCGTTCCTCGCCTGCGCGAAGAAGCTGCTGGCCGCCAGCGACGCCATCTACCCGGCGTTCGCGACCCACAACGCCAACAGCATCGGCGCGATCAAGGCGATTGCCGGCAAGGCCCCGTTCGAGTTCCAACGCCTGCACGGCATGGGCGAAGCGCTCTACGAGGAGCTCGGCAAGCTCGAGGCCGCGATCGGCGATCCGCCGACGCCGGTGCGAATCTACGCACCGGTCGGGAGCCACAAGGAGCTGCTCGCCTACCTCGTCCGCCGGCTGCTCGAGAACGGCGCCAATTCCTCGTTCGTCAACCGGATCGCCGACGAGCAGGTGTCGCTCAACGAGCTGGTCCGCGATCCCGTCGCCGAGCTCGCCGAGTGCAAGCCCAGGCGCAACCCGGCGATGCCGCTGCCGCGCATGATCTTCGGTGAAGCGCGCCGCAACAGCGCCGGAGTCGATTTGTCCGATCCGCTGGTTCGCGGGCCGCTGCTCGAGCGCCTGAAGGCCCTGGGAGCAAGAACCTGGAAGGCCGCTCCGACCGGTGGCGGCAAGGGGCAGGGCAGGGTCGTGACCTCGCCGCACGACCGCCGGATCAAGGTCGGCACGGTGCTCGAGGCGAGCGCCAGGGACGTCGACCGCATGGTCCGCGCCGCCGCGGCCGCGCAGCCCGGGTGGGACGCGCTGGGCGGCGAGGCGCGCGCCAGGCTGCTCGATCGCGCCGCCGACCTGTTCGAGGAGCATCGCGACGACCTGTTTTCGCTGTGCATCCGCGAGGGCGGGAAGACCTTGATCGACGCGGTGCTCGAAGTGCGCGAGGCGGTCGATTTCCTGCGCTTCTACGCGTCGGAGGCGCGGCGCCAGTTCTCCCGGCCGCTGCCGCTTCCGGGGCCGACGGGCGAGCAGAACGAGCTCCGCCTGCACGGGCGGGGCGTGTTCGCCAGCATTTCCCCATGGAATTTTCCGCTGGCGATCTTCACCGGTCTGGTGTCGGCGCCGCTGGCGGCGGGCAATGCGGTCGTCGCCAAGCCGGCCGGACAAACGCCGCTGATCGGGGCGCTCGCGGTCGAGCTGATGCACAAAGCCGGCATCCCCAGGGACGTCGTGCAGCTCGCACCCGGCGAGGGCCGGGTCGTTGGCGGGGCGCTGACCGCCCATCCGCTGCTTGCCGGGGTCGTATTTACCGGTTCGACCGAGACCGCGAAAATGATCAACCGCACGCTGGCGGAGCGCGACGGGCCGATCATCCCGTTCATCGCCGAGACCGGCGGCCAGAACGCGATGATCGTCGACAGCTCGGCCCTGCCCGAGCAGGTGACCCGCGACGTCATCTCGTCCGCCTTCCAAAGCACCGGCCAGCGCTGCTCGGCATTGCGGGTGCTGTTCGTCCAGGAGGAGGTCGCGGATGGCATCATCGAGATGATTGCCGGGGCGATGCGCGCGCTGTCCGTCGGCGACCCCAGCGATCTTGCGGCCGACGTCGGGCCGGTGATCGACGAAGACGCCAAGCGGCAGCTCGACGAACATATCAAGTGGCTCGACAAGAACGCCCGGAAGATTTGCCGGCTGGAGCCGCCCGCCGAGGCCGCCAACGGCTGCTTCGTTCCTCCCGCATTCTATGAAATAAAGTCGCTAAGCCAATTGAATCGCGAGAATTTCGGCCCGATCCTGCATGTTGTCCGGTTCGCCGCCGAGGATCTCGGGAAGGTCGTCGACGATATCAACGCGACCGGCTACGGCCTGACGCTCGGCTTGCAGAGCCGCATCGACACGGTGCGCGAGTTCGTCGAGCAGCGCGCGCGGGTCGGCAATTTCTACGTCAACCGCAACCAGATCGGCGCGGTGGTCGAAAGCCAGCCGTTCGGCGGCGAGGGGTTGAGCGGCACCGGGCCCAAGGCCGGCGGCCCGCATTATGTCGCGCGCTTCGCGACCGAGCGGGTGACCTGCATCGACACCACCGCGGCGGGCGGCAACGCGACCCTGATGGCCGCTCTCGAAGGCTAGATTGTCCCTTCTCGGGACGCTCTGGAGCGGGGCCGAAACGCAATCGTTGATGGCCTGCGGGGCGGTCCTTCACGGGACATGAACGCGTCCCGCCGGAGCGGTCGGACGCACGCGCCGGCCGCTCCGTTTCGTTTCACGCGCCAATGACATCCGGCTCCGGCAACCCCGCGTCGCGGCAACCGGCGCGATAGACCTCGAGCGCCACGCCCGCATCGAGAACGGATTCGACATTGCCCTCGTCATCGAGGTTGAGATTGGCGCCGTGCAGTACGAACCAGACGTCGGTGGTCTCGGTGTTCGAATCCGGAAAGTGCAGCGTGTGGACCGAGCCGGCCGGCTCATAGAGAAACGATCCGGCGGTATTGATCTCCGGATATTCGAGATAGCGCCACGACCCGGACAAGGTGAACGCGAAGATCTCGCCGGTATGCTTGTGGCGCTGAATGGTCCTTCCGGGCTCGCCGCGCACCCGAACCACAAAGAAGCCCGCTTCGATGTCGACCTGGATGAGCTGGAAGGTGACACCCTCCTGATACGGCACGAACGGCAGGTCGCTCTCACCGCGGTGAAGCGCGACCGGCGGCCCGCTGGCGATAGCTTCGACGATTTCTTTATCCAGGACAGCCGTGGGCATCGGGACGTGCTCCTTACCTCAAGCCGGGAGAATCCAGGTCTCTCAGCCGCGCAAGGGCCAGGATTCGAAACAGGGCGCGGTGGCCTCCTCCTACCATGACCGCAAGCCCATCCCCAATGGGCAATCCCAACCGGCTCGGTTGGGCGGCTTTCCGCGCTAAATGGTGGAAAGGATGGCTCCCCGGGCCTGATTCGAACAGGCGACCATTCGATTAACAGTCGAACGCTCTACCGCTGAGCTACCGGGGAACACCTCTGTCGAAGCGTGGCGGCTAGATAGCGAAGCCCGCTCCAAAGACAAGGCTTCAGGTGAGGAATTGCTCCATCGCGATCCGCTCGTCGAGCGCATGCTCGGGATCGAACAGCAGGGTGAGGGCGGTCGAACGGTCCACGCGGATCTCGACGTGCGCAACGTCGCGCACTTCGGTCTGGTCCGCCACCGCCGAGACCGGGCGCTTGGTCGGATCGAGGACCCGAAG
>DASTZO010000138.1:0-2437 GCA_035764265.1 Sphingomicrobium sp. | reverse complement strand
GTCGACGCGCGGCGACGCCAAGGGGCTGCTACTGGTCAGCAGCGACGGCCTGCGCTTCTACGAATCGCGGGCGACCCCGGTCCGCAACGTCGAAAGCTCCGCCGATTCGATCCGCGCCGATTTCGCCTTCACCGGCGAAGGCCAGACCTGGACCAAGTTCCAGACATTGGCGCTCGAAGATGATAGGCTGGTGCGCACGGAGAGCAGTCCGATGGCGAGCTTCACCTATGTCCGCTGCCGCTAGATCGGGGATCCTGCTGGCGCTGGCACTGGCCGCCTGCAACGGCGCGCCCCGCGATTCGGAAACCGACAACGCCGCGGTGACCGACGTCGAAGCCCTTCCGCCCGACGAGAGCGCCGCGACCCCGACCGACCAACTGGCCAACGGCGCGACCGAGCCGCCGAACGCGGACAACGCCCGCTACTGAGCGAGGGCGGGCCGCGCTGCCTTACGCAGCTTGCCGGCGGGTGAAGACACGAAAGGAACGAGCGATGATGAAGCTCTATTATTCACCCGGCGCCTGTTCTCAGGCGGTGCACATCGTCCTTCACGAAACCGGGTTCAGCCACGACAGCATCCGGGTCGACCTCAAGGCGAAGACCATCGCGGACGGCTCGGACTATCTGCGCATCAACCCCAAGGGCTCGGTGCCGGCGCTCGACCTCGGCAACGGCGAGGTGCTGACCGAGAACGCGGTCGTTCTCCAGTATCTGGGCGATCGCGCCGGCTCCTCCGACCTGCTGCCGCCGCTCGGCGACTTCCGCCGCTACCGGGTGCTCGAATGGACGAACTTCGTCGCGACCGAGCTCCACAAGGGCTTCGGCCCGTTGTTCCACGGGGCGGCCGGCGAGGAGTCCAAGCAGCTCGCGCGCGATCTCCTCGGCAGGAAATTCGAATATGTGGATCGCCAGCTCGGCGAGGGCCCGTACCTGATGGGCGACCGGTTCACCCTCGCCGATGCCTATCTGTTCGTGATGCTCGGCTGGACCCGGATGCACCGCATCGACCTGGCTCGCTGGCCGAATCTCGTCGCGTTCCGCGAGCGCCTGAACCAGCGCCCGTCGGTCCGCCAGGTGCTCGAGTTCGAAGGGCTGGTCGAGAAGGAAGCCGCAAGCTAGAGGCGCTGGGCCATGTCCCAGTTCGATCTCACCGACGACCAGCTGCAGATCCAGGACATGGCGCGCAAGTTCACCGCCGACGCGATCACTCCGTTCGCCGCCGAGTGGGACGAGAAGCACATCTTCCCGCGCGACACGATCCGCGAGGCGGCCGGGCTCGGCTTCGGGGCAATCTACGTCAGCGAGGAATCGGGCGGCATCGGCCTCGGGCGGCTCGAGGCGGCGCTGATCATGGAGGCGATGGCCTACGGCTGCCCGTCGACAAGCGCGTTCATCTCGATCCACAACATGGCCGCCTGGATGATCGACCGCTACGGCTCCGCCGAGGTCAAGCAGAAATACCTTCCGTCGATGATCCCGATGGAGCGGATCGGCAGCTATTGCCTGACCGAGCCGTCGTCGGGCTCGGACGCCGCGGCGCTCAAGACCAAGGCGGTGCTGGCCAAGGATTCCAAATTGGGCGACCATTATGTGGTGTCGGGCTCCAAGGCCTTCATCTCGGGCGGCGGCGAGAACGAGATCTACGTGACCATGGTCCGCACCGGCGAGGAGGGGCCGAAGGGCATTTCCTGCCTGGTGATCGACAAGGACATGCCGGGAGTCAGCTTCGGCGGGCAGGAGAAGAAGCTCGGCTGGCACTCGCAACCGACCGCGCAGGTCAATTTCGACGAGGTCCGGGTCCCGGTCGCCAACCGCGTCGGAGCCGAGGGCGAAGGCTTCCGGATCGCCATGGCCGGGCTCGACGGCGGCCGGCTCAACATCGGCGCCTGCTCGCTGGGCGGCGGCCAGCGGTGCCTCGACGAGGCGATCCGCTACACCAAGGAGCGCAAGCAGTTCGACACTCCGATCGCCGACTTCCAGGCGACCCAGTTCACGCTCGCCGACATGGAAACCGAGCTCCAGGCGGCGCGGTACCTCCTCTACGTCGCCGCGGCCAAGGTGACCGCCAACGCCCCCGACAAGACACGCTTCGCGGCGATGGCCAAGCGGCTCGCGACCGACACCGGCTCGTCGGTCGTCGACCGGGCGCTGCAGCTGCACGGCGGCTACGGCTATCTGATGGATTATCCGATCGAGCGCTTCTGGCGCGACCTCAGGGTCCATTCGATCCTCGAGGGCACCAACCAGATCATGCGCGTCATCGTCAGCCGGGACCTGCTTCGGCAATGAACCGTCCCGGGAGCGACGATGTCCTGATCTCGGAGGACGTGCTGGTCTCCGCCGACGCCGGCATCGGCCGTATCCGACTCAACCGGCCGCAGGCGATCCATGCGCTGACTCGGGCAATGTGCGATACCATGTCCGAGGCCCTGCTCGG
>DASTZO010000137.1:0-3577 GCA_035764265.1 Sphingomicrobium sp. | reverse complement strand
GACCGCGCGTTCGTCGATGCGAGCCGCGACGGCTGGGCGCAGAAGCCGATCATCGAGATGCTGATCCCCTCGACCCTCGACCCGGGCCTGGCGCCCAGGGGCAAGCACGTCGCGTCGCTGTTCTGCCAGCATTTCCGCTTCGACCTCGGGCCGGGGCGCAGCTGGGACCATGAGCGCGAGGCGGCCGCGGACGCGATCATCGCCACCGTCGATTCGCACGCCCCCGGCTTCGCCCAATCGTTGCTCGGCCGGCAGATCCACTCGCCGCTCGACCTCGAGCGCCGCTTCGGCCTCGTCGGCGGCGACATCTTCCACGGCAAGATGGGGCTCGACCAATTGTTCAGCGCCCGGCCGATGATCGGCGCCGCCGATTACCGGATGCCCTTGAAGGGGCTGTACCTGTGCGGGTCGGGCGCGCACCCGGGCGGCGGGGTGACCGGAGCGCCCGGGCACAACGCGGCGCGGGCCGTGCTCGCCGACCGCCGGCCATGGAAGCGGGCGTGACCGCTCCGCTGGCCGGGATCCGGGTGCTCGATTTGAGCCGGGTGCTCGCCGGGCCGTGGTGCACGCAATTGTTGGGCGACCTCGGCGCCGACGTGATCAAGATCGAGCGGCCCGGAGCCGGCGACGACACGCGCCACTGGGGACCGCCGTGGCACGGCGAGGGCGAGGGCCGGGTCGCCGCTTACTTCCTCGCCGCCAACCGCGGCAAGCGCTCGGCAGCGATCGATTTCGCCACCGGCGAGGGCGCGGAGCTGGTCCGCCGGCTGGCCGCGCGATGCGACGTCGTCGTCGAGAACTTCAAGGTCGGCGCCCTGGCGCGGTTCGGGCTCGACGCGGAATCGTTGCGGCGCGAGAATCCCCGGCTGATCGTCGCCTCGATCACCGGCTTCGGCCAGGACGGGCCCTACGCGGACCGCGCCGGCTACGATTACATCATCCAGGGCATGGGCGGATTGATGAGCGTCACCGGCCGGCCCGACGGCGAGCCCGGCGGTGGGCCGATGCGCGTCGGGGTCGCGGTCGCCGACCTGTTCACCGGGCTCTACACGGCGGTGGCGATCCTCGCCGCGCTTCACCGGCGCGAAAAGACGGGCGAGGGCGCGCACATCGACATGGCCCTGCTCGACGTCCAGCTGGCGATGCTCGCCAACCAGGCGTCGAACGCCCTGGTGTCGGGCGAGGACCCGCCGCGGCAGGGCAACACCCACCCCAACATCGTGCCCTACCAGCCATTCGAGGCGGCCGACCGGCCGATCGTCATCGCCATCGGCAACGACCGCCAGTTCGCGCGGCTGGCCGAGCTGTGCTGCCATCCCGAATGGGCAAGCGACGAGCGCTTCGCGACCAACGGCGCCCGGGTCGCCAACCGCGATGAGATCGTCCGGCTGATCGCTCAGTGCATCGCCCGCAAGCCCGCCGCGGAATGGTTCGACAAGCTCGAATCAGCGGGAATCCCGGCCGGGCCGATCAACCGGGTCGGCCAGGCGCTGGCCGATGTCCAGGCGCAGCACCGGGCGATGGTCCGGACGATCGGCGAAATGCCGCTGGTCGGCTCGCCGGTTCGGATCGACGGGGCACGGGCCGATTCCGACCTGCCGCCGCCGGCGCTCGGCGAGCATACGGGCGCGGTGCTGGGCGAGCTGGGGGTGAGCGGGGAGGAATTCGAGCGGCTCAAAGCCGACGGGGTGGTGGGCTAGGCCCTATTGGTCGATGCGCTCCTCGCCGTAGCGCGACTTGATGAAGCGGCCCTGGGTCTCGAACGCGATCATGTCGGAGCGGGCGAGCTTTTCGGAAATCTCGGCGAGCGCGGCGCGGCCGGCGGCGAGTCCCTCGACCAGCCGCTCGTCGACGCTGATCCCTTCGCCGTCGCGCTCGTTGCGATAGGCGTGCGGGACCTGGCGGTAGCGGTCGATCAGGCCCGGCAGGTGCAGCGACATCAGCCGCCGGGCGTCCTGCGCGTTGGGGTCGAGCGCATCGACCCGCTCCAGCGTCTGGCGAAGCGAGGGCAGCGCCGCGCTGATCGCGTCGAGCTCGGACTGGGCGGGCGCGGGGAGGGCGGCGCGGCTTCGGTAGATATAGGAATCGAAGCGCTGGACCATCTCGCCGTTGGGCAGGTCGGCGGCCGGAGCGGCGGCGCTGCGCGCCTGTGACGGAATCACCGCGAGCATCGCCGCGATCCCGATCGCCAGCCCGACCGCGGCGAGGAAGCCGAACATCCCGATCGGCACGATCAGCCCGATGACGATGGTGGCGATGCTGACCAGGCCGACCCCGACCCCGACCCGGGCGAGCCGGCGGCCGAGGTCGGCGTTGAGCCGCTGGCGCTCGCGGCGGGCGGCGGCGCGCACCGGCCCGTCGCGCTCGTCGAGCGCCTTCATCACGCGGTCGGCGCGGGCGATGACCTGGTTGTATCGGTCGGTGTTCATTTGCTCTCGATGGGAGTGAACGGCGAGGCGGCCCCTTTCAGCTTGCCCTGCTCGACGCCTTCGGCGCGGGCGATATAGCCCTTCGACTTCTCGACCTCCGTCGACAGCGTCTCGACCGTCTGCTTCATGTTGCCGAGCGCCTCCAGCTTGAAGCGGTCGATCTGGTCCATCGTCTCGTAGATGTTCTGGAACGCCCGCTGCAGCGTCTCGAGGGGGATCGTCGAGGACGCGGCCTGCTCGTGGATCGCCCCAGTCTGGGTGCGCAGCAGCTCGCCCGTCGAATCGATCATCCCCGCGGTGGTCGTGTTGAGCGCCCCGATCTGCTCGAGCACCAGCCGCTGGTTGGTCATCGCCTGGGCGACGGTGACCGCGGTGCGAAGCGCCGAGACGGTGGTGGTCGAGGCCCGGTCGACGCCCTTGACCAGCTCGACATTGTTCTTCTTGACCAGGTCGAGCGCTAGGTAGCCCTGCACGGTCACCGCCATTTGCGTCAGCAGGTCGGTGGTCCGCTGGCGGGTGTAGAACAGAGCGGTCTCGCGGATCGCCTTGGCCTTGGCGGGCTCGGTCGCGTCGAGCTCGTTGGCCTTGTCCTCAAGGCTCTTGTCGAGGCTCCGCGAGATGTGGATCATCTGCTCGAGCTTGTGCATCGTCTTCCACAGGCCGGCGCGCTCGGTGTCGATCGCGGCATTGTCCATCAGCAGCTCGTCCTTGCCCGAGGCGAGTCGGGCGAGGATCGCCGAGATGTGGCTCTGGCTCGACTTGTAGCTGTCGAAATAATTGCGCAGCCGGTTGCCCCACGGGATGATCCCGAACAGCTTCTTCTTCTGCATCAGCTTGCCGTGCCGGGCCGGGTCGAGGTCCTCGACGGTGCGGCGGAGCTCGGTCAGGTCGGCGCCGATGCCGGTGTCGGCGTCGATCGCCCGCACCGGCCGGTCGAGGAAGCGGTTGGACGCGCCCGCCGCCTCGGCGATCTCCTTGCGCCCCATCGCCGTCAGGGCGTCGACCTTTTTGCCGAAATCGGGGCTGTTGCTGTCGAGCGCGGCCAGCTCCTCGACGAACTGGGACACCTTCTTGTCGAGCTCGCTGACCTCCTCGCTCTTGAGCGGGACGAGGCCCGACGCCTCGGCCGTGGCGATCGGCTGCAGGGC
>DASTZO010000136.1:0-3354 GCA_035764265.1 Sphingomicrobium sp. | reverse complement strand
CTGGTCGCTGCGCTCGGCCGGCGGCGCGCCGGCTACAAGGTCCGGTTCCTCTCGAACATCGACGGCGAGGCCTTCGATGAGGCGGTCGGCGAGCTCGACCCGGCGACGACCCTGGTCGTGGTCGCCTCAAAGACCTTCACCACCACCGAGACCCTGGCCAACATGGGCGCGGCGCTGCGCTGGCTCGCCGCAGCGGGGGTCGAGGACCCGCACGGGCGGCTGATCGCCGTCACCGCGAGGCCCAAAGCGGCGGTCGAGGCGGGGATCGACGAGACCCGCGTGCTGGCCTTCGCGCAGGGGGTCGGCGGCCGCTATTCGCTGTGGAGCTCGGTCGGGGTGTCGGCGGCGCTGGCGCTGGGCTGGGACGTGTTCGAGGAGCTGCTCGAGGGAGCGGCCGAGATGGACCGCCACTTCCGCTTCGCTGAGCCGGCGCGCAATGGGCCGCTGGTCGCGGCGTTCGCCGACCGGCTCTACGCGCGCCGGGGCTGGCAGACGCGCGCCCTGTTCGCCTACGACGAGCGGCTTCGGCTGCTGCCGGCCTATCTCCAGCAGCTCGAGATGGAATCGAACGGCAAGTCGGTCACGGCGGATGGAAAACCGGTCGATCAGGAAAGCGCGCCGGTGACCTGGGGCGGGACCGGCACCGACGCGCAGCACGCGGTGTTCCAGCTGCTTCACCAGGGCACGGTCAGGGTGCCGGTCGAGTTCGTCGCCGCCGCGGAGGCCGAGCATTCGCAGGCCGACGAGCATCACCGGCTGCTGCTTCTGAACGCGTTCGCGCAGGGCGCGGCGTTGATGCAGGGTCGGGAAAGCGACGACCCGCAGCGCAATTATCCGGGCGACCGGCCAAGCGCGACGGTGCTGCTCGAGCGGCTGGACGCGCGGTCGCTGGGCGCGTTGATCGCTTTCTACGAGCACCGGACGTTCGCCAATGCGGTGCTGCTCGGAGTAAACCCGTTCGACCAGTTCGGGGTCGAGCTTGGCAAGGAAATCGCGCGCGAGCTCGGCGATGGCGCGGACGACGGCGCGCTCGATCCGTCGACCCGCGCTCTGATCGAAAGGGCGGGCGTCTGATGGCCGACTTCGACCTGTTCGTGATCGGCGCCGGATCGGGCGGGGTGCGCGCGGCGCGGGTCGCGGCCGCGCACGGCGCCAGGGTGGCGATCGCCGAGGAGCACAAGGTCGGCGGCACCTGCGTGATCCGCGGATGCGTGCCCAAGAAGCTGCTGGTCTACGGCGCCCACTTCGCCGAGGACATCGACGACGCGGCGATGTTTGGCTGGGACGTCCCCGAGAAGCGCTTCGACTGGGCGGTGCTGAGGGACAATGTGCTCGCCGAGGTGTCGCGGCTCGAGGCGGCCTACACCGACACGTTGACCAACCACGACGTGCAGATTTTCCACGAGCGCGCCGAGCTTGCGGGCGCCAATTCGGTGCGGCTCGCGTCGGGGAAGACGATCAGTGCCGGCAAGATCCTGCTCGCGACCGGAGCGCGCCCGCTGATGCCCGAGATCCCCGGGATCGAGCATGCGATCAGCTCCAACGAGGTGTTCCACCTCGAGGAATTGCCGAAGCGGGTGGTGATCGCCGGCGGCGGCTATATCGCCAACGAGTTCGCCGGCATCTTCCACCAGTTCGGGAGCCATGTGACCCTGGTCAACCGGTCCGAGACCATGCTTCGCCACTACGACCAGCAGCTGGTCGACCGGCTGCTCCAGATCTCGGTGTCCAAGGGCATCCATTTCGAGTTCAACGTGACTTTCAAGTGCATCGAAAGGCGCGGCGACGGGTCGCTCCGGCTGGTGATGAACGGCTGCGATGACATGGAGGCGAACCAGGTGCTGTTTGCGATCGGCCGCCAGCCCAATGTCGAGGGGCTCGGCTGCCCGGAAGCGGGGGTCGAGGTCGGCGAGCGTGGCGAAATCAAGGTCGATGCGGACAACCGCACGTCGGTGCCGTCGATCTTCGCCATCGGCGACGTCACCGACCGGGTCCAGCTGACCCCCGTCGCGATCCGCGAGGGCCAGGCGTTCGCCGACACCTTCTTCGGCAACAAGCCGACGCGGGTCGATTATGCGTGCATCCCGTCCGCGGTGTTCAGCCACCCGCCGCTGGCCGGGGTCGGGATGACGGAAGGGCAGGCGCGCAACCAATTGGGCGCGGTCAAGGCCTACACCGCCGACTTCCGGCCGATGAAGAACGTGCTCGCCGGCCGCAGCGAGCGCTCGCTGTACAAATTGGTGGTCGACGGCCACAGCGACCGCATCGTCGGCGTGCACATGATCGGCCCCGACGCCCCGGAAATCCTGCAGGCGGCGGCGATCGCGGTGAAGGCCAAGCTCAAGAAAGCCGATTTCGACGCGGTGATCGCGCTTCACCCGACGATGGCCGAAGAACTGGTGCTGATGCGCTGATGCCAGGCTTTCGACATGCATGACGTCGTCATCATCGGCGCCGGCCACAACGGCCTGACCTGCGCCTTCTACCTCGCCAGGAAGGGCCTCAAGGTCGCGGTGCTCGAGCGCGCGACGACGGTCGGCGGAGCGGCCGTCACCGACGAGTTCCTGCCCGGCTTCAGGAACTCCGCGGCGGCCTACACCGTCAGCCTGCTCAACCCCAGGGTGATCCGCGACATGGCGCTCGAGCGGCACGGGCTGAAGGTCGTGCTGCGCAAGACCGACAACTTCCTGCCCGGCGACGGCGATTATCTGCTGTCCGGCCGCCAGGGGCTGACCCGCAGGGAGCTGGTGCGCCACGCGAAGGGCGACGGCGAGGCCTACGACCGCTATCTCGCCGAGCTCGGGACGGTGGTGCCGCTGCTCCGAAAGTGGATCCTACGCGCCCCGCCCGAGATCGGCGGCGGGGTCGGCGGCCTGCCCAAGCTGCTGCAGCTGGCGCGCGACCTGGTCGGGCTGTCGCTCGCGGAAAAGCGGATCCTGCACGATTACGCGACCCGCAGCGCCGGCGACATCCTCGACCGCCACTTCGAGGGCGAGCTGGCGAAAGCCCTGTTCGGGTTCGACGGCGTGGTCGGCAATTTCGCCTCCCCCTACACGCCGGGCACGGCCTATGTGCTGCTCCACCATTTGTTCGGCGAGGCGGCCGGAGTGCCGGGCGCGTGGGGCCACGCGATCGGCGGCATGGGATCGATCACCCAGGCGATGGCGCACTCGGCGCGCGAGGCCGGCGCCGACATCCTGCTCAACACGCCGGTCGAGGAAGTCATCGTCGAGCGCGATCGCAAGGGCGCACGCGCCGCGGGCGTCGTCGCGGGCGGGCGGGCGTGGCGCGCGAAGCAGGTGGTCGCCGGGGTCAACCCGAAGCTGCTGTTCGACAAAATGGTGCCGCGCGGAG
>DASTZO010000135.1:0-7239 GCA_035764265.1 Sphingomicrobium sp. | reverse complement strand
GCGCAGCTCGACGCTGGTCGCGGTGCCGCCGCTCACCGTGATGGGGATCAGAAGCATCGGCGGCGATTGCCGGCGCTCGCCGCCGACTCCGAGCATTTCGCCGGCGCGGGCGCGGTCGAACAGGATGCCGAGATCGGCGATGTAGCGGTTGGGGCCGATTTGCTCGCGCTCGACGATGATCGAGCTGACCAGCCCGTCGAGGACCGAATCCGACAGCGACGGAGCCTCGCCGATCGGGCGGCCGTGGGTTTTCGCCCACAGCGCCCGGAAGCCCTGGCGCTGGGCGAGGCGCCAGCCGGCGAAGCGCGCGCTGGCCGCGTCCTTGCCGCCGACGTCGACGTGGATGCCGCTGATCTCGAGCGTGCCCGAGCTGTCGATCGGCAGGATGCCGCGCTCGCCGCTCTCGAGCTGCGCGTAGAGCGTTCCCGACAGCGCGGCGGCGAGCAGGAACAGCAGCAGTGCGGGGAGGAACGTCCGGCGGGGCATCGGGGCGGCTTTTGGCGACAACGGCGTGGAAATCCAAGCGGCTTGTCTCTACGGGCCACAGCCGTGAGCCGAAAGCCTCTGACCTATGCCGACGCGGGCGTGTCGATCGCCGCCGGCAATGCGCTGGTGAAGGCAATCGGGCCGCTGGCGCGATCGACGGCGCGGTCCGGCGCGGACGCGCAGCTCGGCGGGTTCGGCGGCCTGTTCGACCTCAAGGCCGCGGGCTACCGGGACCCGCTGCTGGTCGCCGCCAACGACGGCGTCGGCACCAAGCTCAAGCTGGCGATCGAGCTTGGGCGCCACGGCGGAGTGGGCATCGACCTGGTCGCGATGTGCGCCAACGACCTTGTCGTCCAGGGCGCCGAGCCTTTGTTCTTCCTCGACTATTTCGCGACCGGCAAGCTGGACGGAGAGGTCGCCGCGGCGGTCGTCGAGTCGATCGCCGACGGGTGCCGCCAGGCCGGCTGCGCGCTGATCGGCGGCGAGACCGCCGAAATGCCGGGCATGTACGCCGAGAGCGACTACGACCTCGCCGGCTTTTGCGTCGGCGCGGTCGAGCGCTCGGAACTGCTCACCGGCAGCGCGATCGCGCCCGGGCATTTGATCCTCGGCCTTGCGAGCTCGGGCGTTCACAGCAACGGCTTTTCGCTCGTCCGCCGGATCATCGCCGAGCGCGAATGGGACCTCAACCAGTCGCTTCCGAGCGGGCAGACGCTCGGCGAGGCGCTGCTCGAGCCGACCCGGATCTATGTCGCCGCGCTCCTGCCGGTGGTCCGTTCCGGCCGGATCGCCGGGCTGGCGCACATCACCGGCGGCGGATTCCTCGAGAATATTCCGCGGGTTCTGCCGCAGGATTGCCACGCGGTGGTAGAAGCCGGCGACTGGCCGCTGCCGCGCATCTTCGCGCTCCTCCAGGAAGGCGGCGCCATCGCCGCGGCCGAGATGGCGCGCACCTTCAACTGCGGCATCGGCATGGCCGCGATCGTCGCCGAAGCCGACGCCGATGCCGTTGCGCGGGAGCTGGCGGAGGCCGGCGAGACGGTCCACCCGATCGGCCGAATCACCTCGGGCAAGCGGGGCTGCACGGTCCGCGGCGCGGCCGGCAGCTGGGGCTCGGACGAGGACTGGACCGCGACCTTCCATGGCTGACCCTGAGAAGGGCGACCGCCGGCGAGTCGCCATCCTGATCTCGGGCCGCGGGAGCAACATGCGGGCGCTGATCGAGCAGGCGGACGGCTATCAAGTGGTGCTGGTCGCGTCGAACAAGCCGCAGGCCGCGGGCCTCGACTTCGCCCGCGGCGCCGGAATCGCGACCTGGGCTTGGGACAGCAAAGGCGTGCCGCGCGGCGAGTTCGAGGCCGCGCTCGACCGGGCGCTGCGCGATCACCGCGTCGGCACCGTCGCCCTGGCCGGCTACATGCGCCTGCTCTCGCCCGCTTTCGTCGAGCGCTGGCGCGGCCGGATGGTCAACATCCACCCGTCGCTGCTGCCCAGATATCCGGGCCTCGACACCCACGCGCGGGCGATCGCCGCCGGGGATTCGGTCGCCGGCTGCTCGGTCCACATCGTCACCGAGGAGGTCGACGCCGGCCAAGTGCTCGGCCAGGCCGAAGTGCCGATCGAGCCCGGCGACGACGCCCAAACGCTCGAGCAGCGCGTGCTCGAGGCGGAACATCGGCTATATCCGGCGGTGCTTCGGGAGTTCGTCCGGCGATGAACGAGGACACTTTGAACCGGATCCGGACGGCGGCGCTCAGCCTGCCGGAGACCGAGGAGCGGCTGTCGCACGGCCAGCCGACCTTCTTCGTCGCCGGCAAGCAGTTCGCCCAGCTGCGCGAAAACCACCACGGCGACGGCAGGACCGTGGTCTGCGTGAGGACCAGCGGCCTCGACGAGCAGGCGATGCTGATCGAATCGGATCCCGAAACCTACTCGCGTCCCGCCTATCTCGGCCCGTCGGGCTGGGTGTCGGTCAACCTCGCCGGCGGCGGCGTCGACTGGGACCATGTCCGCGACCGGATTGCCGTCAGCTGGGAGCTTGCGGCGCCGCGGCGGTTGCTCGAAGCAGGCGGACGATGAGCGACAGTGATTCCCGGTCGCGCCGCCGCGGCATCGCGTTGGGCGAGATCATCAGTCTCGCCGCGCTGATCGTTTCCGCGCTTGGGTTGTGGATCACGTGGCAAAGCACCGGGGAGGACCGGCCGACCCGGGTCGTCGAGCAAAGGCAACCGATTCCCTTGACGCTGCAGGGGGCCGCGGATCGCGACGGACGCGAGCTCGTGCTGACCCCGGCCGAACCGGGTCACGCACTGGTGTCGCTCACGCTGACGATCCGCGGCTCGCCGCCGATCGAGGTCGCCAGCGATGGCCGGCTCGATTCGAACGCGGTCGAAGCGGCGGTCAAGGACACCGACCGCGACCGCAAGCGGGCCGGCAAGATCCCGGTGCGAATCGCCGCCCGCTATGTCGAGGCGGGAGCCGAGCGCCGCGGCGGCGGCACCTATGTGCTGCGCTATCGCTGGGAGGGCGGCGGCCTGTTCGGCGGCCGGTCGCTGCGACTGGTCGGGCTGAGCCGCTAGCCGACGATTTCTTCGGGCTTGAAGAAGAAGTCGATCTCGATCTTCGCATTCTCCGGGCTGTCGGAGCCGTGGACAGAATTGGCCTCGATCGATTCGGCGTAGGTCTTGCGGATCGTGCCCTCGTCGGCGTCGGCCGGGTTGGTGGCGCCCATCACCTCGCGGTTGCGCTGCACCGCATTGTCGCCCTCGAGCACCTGCACGACCACCGGCCCCGACGTCATGAAGGTGCACAAATCGTTGTAGAACGGCCGCTCGCGGTGGACCGCGTAAAAGCCTTCGGCCTGGTCGCGGGTCATTCGAATGCGCTTCGATGCGATCACCCGGAGCCCGCCCTCCTCGAGCATCTTGGTGATCGCGCCGGTGAGGTTGCGCCGTGTGGCGTCGGGCTTGATGATCGAAAAAGTGCGTTCGGTCGCCATGGCCGAGCGGTCTCCTGGAATTGAGGTGGCTGGAATGTGCCTCAGCGCCTAGCCGCGCCGGCCGATGGCGGCAAGGGTCAGGCCTTGTGCACCCAGCGGCCTTCCTCCCGGGCCCAGAAGTTGCGCTCGACCCCGTCGCGACCAGCGAGCAGCTTCCACGCCAGCCGGGCGCCTTCGAGCGAATCATCGTCGAACAGATAGAAAGCGCGGTCGTAGCTCAATGCCGCCTCGCGCCACTGGCCGTCGGCGATCAGCATGTTGCGCGCGAGGTTGGGCGCGTCGGGGCTGGTCGACAGCAGGATCGGCTGGCGAACGTCGTCGGCGCCGCCGGCGAGGCCGTGCGGAAGGAAGCTCGCCGGCCCCTGGTCCCACAGCAGGCGGTCCAGGCGGGCAAGCAGAGTCTCGTCCTCGGCGACGATCAGCAGGCGGGCGTCCTCGGCCAGCAGTTTCTCGGCGAGGGCGGCGATCACCTTTTCAGGCGACGTTTGCCCGAGCTGGTAGAAATCGACCTGCATCGGTCAGGCCGGCACGGGGCGGTCAGGCCTCGGCGGTGTCGGCGACGAACTGGTCGATCAGCCGCACACCGAAGCCGGTCGCGCCCTTGTCGTAGGTGGTGCCGGCCTTGTCCGACCAGGCCATGCCGGCGATGTCGAGATGCGCCCAGCGGACGCCCTCGTCGACGAAGCGGTGGATGAACTCGGCGGCGGTGATCGCGGCGCCTTCGCGCGGGCCGACGTTCTTCATGTCGGCGATCGGCGAATCGATCAGCCGGTCGAAATTCTCGTCGAGCGGCATCCGCCACAGCCGGTCGCCCGATGCCTGGGCGGCGGCGAGCAACTGGCCCGCGAGCTGGTCGTCGGGCGTGAACAGGCCGCCGAACTCGTGGCCGAGGCTGAGCACGATCGCCCCGGTCAGGGTCGCGAGGTCGATCACCGTCGCCGGCTTGAAGTTGCGCTGGGTGTAGGCGATCGCGTCGGCGAGGACGAGGCGCCCTTCGGCGTCGGTGTTGATCACCTCGACCGTCTGGCCGGACATGGTGGTGACGACGTCGCCCGGGCGCTGGGCGGTGCCCGACGGCATGTTCTCGACCATGCCGCAGACCCCGACGACATTGGCCTTCGCCTTGCGCAGCGCGAGCGCCTTGAACGCGCCCGCGACCGCCGCGGCGCCGCCCATGTCCCACTTCATCGCTTCCATGCCCTGGGCCGGCTTGATCGAGATGCCGCCGGTGTCGAAAGTCACGCCCTTGCCGACGAAGGCGAGCGGCGGCACGCCCTTCTTGCCGCCGTTCCAGCGCAGCACCAGCAGCCGCGGGTCGCGCACCGAGCCTTGGGCGACGCCGAGCAGCGCCCCCATGCCCAGCTTCTTCATCGCCGCTCCGTCGAGCACCTCGAGCTCGATCCCGAGGCTGGCCAGGTGGCGGCAGCGCTCGACGAAGCTTTCGGGATAGATGATGTTGGCCGGCTCGGTGACCAGCTCGCGGGTCAGCTTGACGCCTTCCAGGACCGGCTGCCAGCGCTGCTCCCAGCGGGCCTTGGCGTCCGCTCCGCCGCCGACGATGGTGAGCTCCGCCAGGGTCGGCTTCTGCTTCTCCTTGAGGCGGGTCCGGTAGCGGTCGTAGCGCCAGCCGCGGAGCGACGCCCCGAGCGCGACCTTCGCGGCCGCGTCGGCATCGTAGCCGAGCCCGGACAAATCGATGACCGCGTGCTTCTCCCCGGAGGTCAGGAGCCGCGCGGCGACCGTCCCGCCGAGCTTTTCGGCGGCGTCGGCGGGGGCCGAGCCGTTGCCGGTGCCGACCGCCAGCAGCCGGCGAACGCCGTCCTTCGCGGCCAGATAATGCTCGGCCGACGTCGCCGCTTCGCCCTCGAAGCGCTGGCGGGTGAGCGCCGCCTCGACCCCGGCGCGGTCGGCGCCGAGCCGCTCGAGCGCGGCGCGGTCCTTGCCGGCGACCGGCACCACCAGCGCATAGTCTCCGTCGGGAAGGCGGTCGGCGAAACGAATCTTCATGAAGGTCGGTCCTTGGCGGAAAAAGGGGTTGGGGGCCTTTAGGACGCGGCTGCCGAAAGGCAAAGCGGGGCGAAGCCGGGCCGGCGATGAGCCAATCGGATTGTCGCGCGCCGCCCGAGGTGCGATAGCGGCACCAGGCAAGTCCAGGTGAGCGGCGGGGACAGGTTTGCGTAGACGATTGGTCTGGTGGTCGACGCTGCCGCTGATGCTCGGGCTGCCGGCGTCCGCCCTCGCCCAGCCCGCCGGGCCCGACCGGTCGCCCGAAGCGGCCGGAGCGGCCGAGGCGGGCGATGTCGTCCGCTTCAGCGCCGATCAGGTCAGCTACGACAGCGCCAACGAGCTGGTCACCGCGTCGGGCGCGGTGCGCATGTCGCGCGAGGGCAATTACCTCGCCGCCGACCGGGTGACCTGGGACCGCCGCACCGGCGAGGTCCGGGCGCAGGGCAATGTCGTCGTCGTCAATCCCGAGGGCGACAAGCTCGTCGGCGACAGCGTCATCCTCACCGACAGCCTGCGCGACGGGAGCATCGAGAATCTGCTGGTCGTGCTCGAAAGCGGCGGCCGGATCGCCGCGGCGCGCGGCACCCGCACGGGCGACGTCACCGCGCTCGACAATGCGATCTACTCGCCGTGCCCGGTGACCACCGACAGCGGCTGCCCGCGCAACCCGAGCTGGTCGATCACCGCGGCCCGGGTGATCCACGACCCGGCGCGGAGCCAGGTCCGCTTCCAGGGCGGGCGGCTGCGGCTGTTCGGGGTGACCCTGCCGCTGCTGCCGATCTTCAGCATCGGCACCGCGGCCCAGGGCGGCGGGGTCAGCGGCTGGCTGGTGCCCGACATCAGCGTCTCGTCGCGCAACGGGCTCGAGCTCGCGATGCCCTACTACCGGCGCTTCGCCCCCAACCGCGACCTCACTTTGACCCCGCACCTGTACACCGAAAGCGGGCCGGCGCTCGAGGCCCGCTACCGCCACCTCGACCGGATCGGAGCGTTCCAGGTCGGGGCATTCGCGACCTACAGCAAGATCGACGACCCCGACCCCGACGACCCGACGCCCGACACCCGCAACGGCTTCCGCGCCTATTTCGAGGGCAACGGCAAGGCCCAGTTCAATCCCTTGTGGAGCCTGACCGGCTCGGTCCGGGTGGCGACCGACAAGACGGTCACCCAGCGCTACGACATCAGCCGCGACGACCGGCTGCGAAGCTTCCTGAACGCCGAGCGGATCGCGCCCACCTCGTACGTCAGCATCGCCGGCTGGGCGTTCCAGGGGCTGCGCGTCGACGATGTCCAGCGGCGGATCCCGATCGCTCTGCCGGCGATCGACGCGCGCTTCCGGCTCGATCCGCCGCTGATCGGCGGCCATGTCGAGCTCCAGGCCAACAGCCTCTCGATCCTCAGGATCGACGGCCAGGACACCCAGCGCGCGTTCGTCAGCGGCCGCTGGGACCTGCGGCGGCTGACCAACTGGGGGCACCAACTGCTGTTCACCGCCTTCACCCGCGGCGACGTCTACCACACGGTCGAATCCGAAACGACCGAAGTGCCGATCTACCGCGGCACCGAGGGCTGGCACACGCGCGCCATCGCGGCGCTCGCGGCCGAGGTCCAGTGGCCATTGGTCGGGCCCGCGTTCGGCGGCCTCCAGCGCCTGGTGCCGAGGCTCCAGCTGGTGCTGACCCCGCCGACCCCCAACCTCGCCATCCCCAACGAGGACGCGCGCGCCGTCGACCTCGAGGACAGCAATT
>DASTZO010000134.1:0-4197 GCA_035764265.1 Sphingomicrobium sp. | reverse complement strand
AAGCTCGATCTCGGCGGTCTGGGCCTCGCGCGAATCGTTGGTCAGGGTCAGCCGATACTCGCCGGTCGACTCACGCTCGTGGACCTGGGTCGCCCGGACCCCGGTGACGGTGGCGACCCGGATCTCGACCTTCTCGCCGATCGTATGGTCGTCGATGCTGCCTTCGCCGAGCAGCACGCGGCGGCCCTGGCGGGTGCCGAACAAAGCCAGCTTGCCCGCCGGCAGCGGCAGACCGAGCCCCTCGGCCGGGCGGTTGCGGGTCACCAGGACCCGCTCCAGCGGCGCTTCGAGCGGCCCCTGGTGCGGGCGCAGCCGAAGCACGCTCTCGAACTTGACGCTCGGACGGCGGAGCAGCGCGATCTGCTTTTGCGAGCGCGCCGCGACGGTCACCTCGATCGGCACCCGGTAGAGCCGGACGTCGCCGAGCCGCTCCTCCTTCGCCATCACCTCGCCGCCGCGCTCCGGCGACGCCGGCGGCGGCGGTGGGGCCGGTGGCGGAATGCGGCTGCCGGTGACGACGATATCCTCGGAGGATATTTGAGTCACGGGACTCGCGTGAGAGGGGATGTCGCTGGTGGTCCCCGCCGGCCAGCAATTGAGCATGATCGGCCTGGCCTCGCCGCGGTCGACCCAGACGCGCTCCCGGTTGAGCTTGCCGGCCACGGCCTGGGTGCTCGCATCGGCCAGGCCGGTGTCGTCGCTGTTGCCGAGCGTTAGCCACGCAAACAAGCGAAGCGATCGGCCATCGGCCGACAGGTCGCCGACATAATCCGCCTGCCAGTCGAAATTGTTGGTGATGTAGGACAGGGTCACGTCGCGCTCGATGGCCTGCGGGCTGCGCACGCGCACCGACAGGGTCGGTTTGGCCGACAGGCCGGCGGGCACGGCCGGGGCGATCAGAGTTTCGGACAGGCCGGTGCAGCGCAGCGCCTCGAACCCGGACTCGGTCTGCAGAACGATGCCGTCGGCGGTGGCGCGGACGACCGCGTCGTGGACCCGCACCTGGCCGGTCGCGCGCGACGTCCGGCGCAGGGTCAGCCGCTCGCCGAGGTAAGCGTCGAGCAGCGCTCCGGGCGACAGCAGCCGGGCATCGCGGTTCTTCTCGAGCACCGCTTCGCCGAGGCCGGTGACGATCGCGCTTTGCGGGACGATGCCGGCGGTGACGCCCTCGAAGCGCAGCTCGCTTTCCCCCGGCGGCAGGCGCACCCGCCGGGTCTCGCTGACCAGCGCATAGCCGCCGAGCCAGCCGAGGTTGAGCGGCTCCAGCCCGCGGTCGGGATCGCGATAGACGGTGACCGCGACCCGGTCGGGCGCAGGCGAGACGGCGATCGTCTGGGCGCCGGCCTGCACGGCCGCGCCAAGCGCAATCAGCGTGAGCAGCGCGCGCATCAAGCCTAGTGGCGGGTGTCGAAGGTTGCGGTGACGCTCGCCTCGCCGTTGGCCGGGACCGCGACCCGCCAGCGCGCCTCGTCGGCGCTCAAGCGCTGCGACTTCATGCTTTCATCGACGATCCGTGTGTCGCCCCACAGCCCGGCCTGGACGAGGTCGACGGTCACCGGCCTGGGCCCGGCGTTGGTCAGCTCGTAGCGCATCCGGGTGCGCCAGCGGCTGCTGGAAAGCCGAGTGCGCTCCTCGACGATCGGGCGCACCTTGACGTCGAACGCCTGGCCGGTGGCGAGGCCGATGTCGGAGCCCATCGGCGTGTGGCCGATGCGGTGCTCGCCGACGAACTGCGGGTTACCGCGCGCGTCGCGCTGGTAGACGCGCATGATTCCGGCCGGGAGCGCGTCGCCGAGGCCGCCGCCGCGCGCGCTCGAGAAGCGCAGCACGCTGTTGGCGCTCAGCGCCTGGTCGGCGGTCGACAGCCAGCCGTTGCGGAACTCGTAGGCGCGCGCCGCCGGCGTGCCCTGGACGTCGAGGAAGCTGACCTGCTTGGTCTGCTTGTCGGCGATCGTCGTCCGCTCGGGCAGCGGGTACAAATAGAAATCGCCGAGACGCTCGCGCGGCGCGGTCTCGGTGCCCGGGCGGTACATCCCATCCGGCGGCGGGGGCGGCGGCGGCGGATAGCGGCCATAGGGATCGCCGCGATAATGACCGGCCTGGCCGACCGCTCCCGCGACCAGCAGGGTCGAGGCGTTGACGTAGGGCGTGCCGCTGTTGTTGGTCAGAGTGATCCAGCCCTGGACGTCCATCCGGCCGTTGGCTTCGTCGAACAGAGCGACATAATCGGCCGCCCAGCCGAGGCCCGGGGTCAGATAGGTGAGGGTGACCGGGCGCCGGCCGCCGCCGTCGGCGTCGATGGTCACCGACAGGGTCGGGCGGGGGCGCAGCGTTTCGGGCACCCGGTCGAAGATCACGCGGGCCGGGATGCCGTCGTCGCGGAGCACCTCGATGCGATCGCCGATCTGCATCACCACGCCATTGTTGACGGCGAGGATCCGGGCGCGCTCGCGAGTCTCGGCGCCGGTCGCGGGGTTGGTTCGGACCAGCGTCACCGTCTGGCCGACCGCTTTCTGCATCAGCGCCGCGGGCGACAGCAGGTCGAAGTCGAAATTCTGCTCGACGATGCCGATCCCTCGGCCGCTCAGGGTGACCGTCGCCGGCTCGATTTGCGCCGAGACGTCGCGGAACTCCTGGCGGCTGCGGCCGGCCGGAAGGTCGAGCTGGCGCTTGTCCTCGATGAGCGCGCGATTGTTGTTGTAGATGGTGACCGCGATGTCGCCCTGGGCGGTCTGCGACGGCGGCGGGACCTGCGGCTGGGCGGCAAGCGGAGCGGCCATCGCGATGGCCGACGACAACAGAATCAACGAACGCATTGGCACCCTCCCCGCAACTCGAGCCGCGGGAAAGTGTGCGAGCGATCCTGAACCTTGAATGGCTGAAAACCCAGCCGAGCGCGGGTCAGGCGGCGGGGGCGATGTCGCCTTCGTCGTCGGCGGCGCGGGGCCGGCGGGCCCGGCGCTTGGGCCGCGGGGCTTCCTCTTCGGCTTCCGGCTGCTCGGGCGCGGAATCGCGGCCGATGGCGGGCGGAAGAGCGTCGAACGGAATGCTTTCGAGATTGGCTCCGCCCGGGCCGTCGATGCCGGCGACGACTCCGCGCGGCGGCTCGCTCGAGCGGTCCGGCCCGTCGCCGCCGTCGCGGTCGCGGTCGCGGTCGCGCGCATAACGCGGTGCGCGATCGCTACGCTCGAAGCGCTCGCCGCGGTCGGACCGACCCGGCCGCTCGTCGTCGCGCGGCTGTTGCGAGCGCTGCTCGTCGCCGGCCTCGGCCAGCTCCTCGTCGCCCTCGTCCTCGTCCATATCGTCGCCGCGTTGCCGGCGCTGTTCCTCGAAGCGGGCGCGGCTTTCGCCGAGCACCCGGTAATAATGGTCGGCATATTGCAGATAATATTCGGTCTGCACGCGGTCGCCGCCGAGCTGCGCGTCGCGCGCCATGCTCTTGTATTTTTCCAGAAGCTGCGCCGCGTTGCCGCGCTGGCGATTGTCCTGGCGGTTGCCGTCCGGCCTGCCGCCGAGATTCTGTGGCCTCTGGCCCCCGCGGCCGCGGCGGCGGCCACCCTGTCGATTATTGATCAAATGCGCTTTCCCTCAAAGCAGAAGCTTGCCCCTTTTCGCTTCAGGCGGGCAGGCCGGCGCAGCTGCGCGGCTCTGACCCTTTCGTTCCGGTCTGCGCTTGAGCGCTTTAGCGAACGGCCGATTGCGTCGGGGGTTGGGACGGGATGCGCTCAACTTTTGTGGTGATGCGGGCCCGACCCTCGAACAAGGATGTAGTGCCGTAACGGCCGGTTGCCAAGCGATTTCGTTCAAACCCAGGTTATCAGCAAGGCGCGGGGATGTCCGGCTAAGTCTCGGGCAAGGCGCGCAGAAACACCGTCGCGTGCGAGCAATGCGGCCGCGCTCGCGGCCTGGTCGAAGCCGATCTCGACCGCCGCGAGACCGCCCTTGGCAAGCAGCCGCGGGAATTGCGGCGCGAGCGCCCGCAACGCCTCGAGCCCGTCGTCGCCGGCGAACAGGGCCTCGTGCGGCTCGTGCTCGGCGACGCCCGGGCCGAGCTCGCCCGTAAGGGCGACGTAGGGCGGGTTGCACAGGATGAGGTCGAAGCGCTCGGCGAGCCCCTCGCCCCAGTCGCCGAGGCGGAACTCGGAGCGCTCGGCGAGTCCGAGCCGCGCCGCGTTGCGCCGGGCGATCGCCAGCGCC
>DASTZO010000133.1:0-2844 GCA_035764265.1 Sphingomicrobium sp. | reverse complement strand
GTTGAGCCATAGCCAGCTGTCCGGAGAGGCGCCGGAAATGGCCTCCACCCGGCAGCCGTGGGTCGAGATGTCGATCAGCCGGGCCTCGACCCGGCCGCGGTTCGGCTCGCGCATCGTCGCGCCGAGCCGAAGCGCGATCCGGTTCGCGCGCCGGCGCTCGGGACGTTCCTGTGGATTCGCGGAATCACTCATTCGAGCGCTACCCCCGATCAGGTCATGATCGACAAATGGTGAACAAATGGTTTTTGGCCCGCTGCCCTAAGGCGTCGCCGCGCTGGCGGATGGGGTGGGATTCGAACCCACGGTGGGCTTGCACCCACGCCGGTTTTCAAGACCGGTGCCTTAAACCGCTCGGCCACCCATCCTTCGTTCAGACAGCGACGCCTAACGCCGCCGGGGCGGGCCGTGCAAGGCGCGCGGTGAACCCGGCTGGCGCGAGAGGTGTTGGTTCTTCTAGGTTTCGGCAAGGACGGAGGCCCGAGTTGCGTGTGTTGAGCGGCTGGACATTGGTGGGCCTGGCGGCGGTCGCGTTCGGGCCCGCCAGCGCTCAGGTCGACCCGCTCGCGCCGCGCCCGGCGCCGCCCCAGGCCCAGCCCGCGCCGCCGTTGGTCCAGGTCGCTCCGCCCCAGACCTACGCCGCCCCGACCGGCTTTGCCGCCTACAAGATCTACCTGATGGCCAAGGCGCGGCACGGGGGCGTGCGCGAGGCGACCATCCAGGCGACCGTCCCGTACCTTGAGCTCAACAGCCGGGCGATCGAGCTCGACCGCGCTCAGCAGCCGCGGCCGCGGACCTCGAACTACATGGCGCCGTTCGCGCCCTATCGCCGCGAGCATGTGACCGAGGTGCTGATCGCCCGCGGACAGAGCCGCTATTACCAGCACTGGCCCAACCTGCAGCTCATCCAGGCGCGCCACGGGGTCGACCCGGCGGTGCTGATGGCGATCTACGGCCACGAGACCAGCTACGGGTCGATCACCGGCCGCTTCGACTTGCTCGAAGTCCTCGCAACCCTCGCTTACGAGGGCCGCCGCCGGGCGATGTTCGAAACCGAGTTCATCGCCACCTTGAAGCTGATCGACAACGGCGTGTCGCGGGCGCGGCTACGAGGCAGCTATGCCGGCGCGACCGGATATCCGCAGTTCATGCCGACCGCGGCGCTGCGTCTCAGGGTCGACGGCGACGGCGACGGCCATGCGAACATCTGGTCGAACGAGGTCGATGCCCTGGCCTCGATCGCCAATTACCTGCGCGAGGCGGGGTGGAAGCCCGGGGTCCCGTGGGGGATCGCGGTGCAAGTGCCCTCGACCCTCAACCGAACCGCGATCCGAAGCATGCTCAACGCTCCGCGCTGCCCGCTGGTGCACAAGCGCCACAGCCGCTGGCTGACGATGCGCGAATGGCGCTCGCTCGGGGTCGCGCCCACCGGCCGGACTCTTCCCGAGAATGAGATGGCGACCCTGCTCGAGCCCGACGGGCCCGGCGCCCGGGCCTATCTGCTGACCACCAACTACCGGGCGATCCTCGATTATAATTGCTCGAATTATTACGCTCTGGCGGTCGGGCTGCTGGCGGACGCCATCGCCCGGCGCTGAAAGCGCTCCGAAGGCTCTCGCGCAAGGCGAGCCCGGGCGATAGACGGGACGTATGACTCGCTCACTTTTGCTCGCCGCCGCCGCGGCTTTCGCACTCGCTTCCGCAGCCCCCGCCAAGGCGCCGCAATACGAAACCGCCGCACCGATCGCCTACCTGATCGACCTGTCGTCGGGCGCCGAATTGCTCGCCAAGGACGCCGACCGGCGCATCCCGCCGGCGTCGATGGCCAAGATGATGACCACCGAGGTCGCCTTCGAGCTGATCGACCGCGGCCAGCTGCCGCTTGCGAAGATGTGCACGGTCCGGCCCGAGACCTGGCGCCAGTGGCACGGGCCGCAGGCGGGATCGACCATGTTCCTGTCGGCGAACGAGCAGGTCAGCGTCGAGAATCTGCTGCACGGGATCGTCACTTTGTCGGGCAACGACGCGTCGGTGGTGCTGGCCGAGTGCATCGCCGGGACCGAGCAGGCATTCGCCGGACAGATGAACGCTCTGGCGCG
The DNA here is from genome assembly GCA_035764265.1 of Sphingomicrobium sp. Taxonomy (GTDB): domain Bacteria; phylum Pseudomonadota; class Alphaproteobacteria; order Sphingomonadales; family Sphingomonadaceae; genus Sphingomicrobium. The sequence continues at coordinate 748 of DASTZO010000133.1, read as the reverse complement.
GAAGCTGGGCCTGACGAACAGCCATTTCGGCAACAGCAACGGTTGGCCCGACGAGGGGCGCACCTACGTGACCGCGCGCGACCTCGCGGCCCTGGCCCGGGCGACGATCGAGAAGCATCCGAAGCTCTACAAGCAGTTCTACGGCCAGCCGAGCTTCACCTGGGGCAAGACCCTGGGCTCGGGGCAGGCGATCACCCAGGGCAACCGCAACCCGATTCTCGGCAAGGTGCCCGGCGCCGACGGGCTGAAGACCGGCCACACCGCCGAGGCCGGCTACGGCTTCACCGGCTCGGCCGAGCAGAACGGCCGGCGGCTGGTGATGGTGGTCGCCGGCCTGTCGAGCTGGAACCAGCGCGTCGAGGAATCGGTGCGGCTGATGAGCTGGGGCTTCAACGCCTGGACCGCGCGGCCCTTGTACCGGGCGGGCGCGAAGGTCGGCACCGCCCGGGTCCAGCTCGGCGACGACGGCGAGGTCGACCTGGTCGCTCCGCGCAATTTGGCCGTCACCGTGCCCGCCGGCCTGGCGAGCGGCCCGACCAAGCTCAGGATCCGCTACCAGGGGCCGGTCAAGGCGCCGATCGCCAAGGGCCAGCACGTCGCCGACCTCGTCGTCGTCACCGGCGACACACCCCCGCAGGTGGTGCCCTTGGTCGCCGGCGAGGAGATCGAGGAAGCCGGCTTCTTCGGCCGCATCTGGATCGGCTTCAAGCAGCTCGTCGGGATGGCGTGAAGGGCCGCTTCATCAGCC
>DASTZO010000132.1:0-7241 GCA_035764265.1 Sphingomicrobium sp. | reverse complement strand
GCCGCGGACATCGAGGCGATCGCCAGGGCAACGCTCGACGCTCTGCCCGAGCCCTTCGCCAGCCATCTGAAGGACGTCGTCCTGCTGGTCGAGGAGTTCGCCAGCGACGAGATATTGGAATCGATGGGGATCGACGATCCGTTCGACCTGACGGGCCTCTACGAAGGGCTTCCGCTCAACCAGAAGAGCGTCGACATCTCCGGCACCCTGCCCGACCGGATCCTGCTGTTTAGGCGCCCGATCCTCGACGAATGGGCGGACGGCGAGCACAGCCTCGAACGGCTCGTCGCGCACATCCTGATCCACGAGGCCGGCCACCATTTCGGCTTTTCCGACGCCGACATGCACGCGCTCGAGGAATCGGTTCGGTGAAGCCGCTGCTGCGGTTCGAAGCGGTGACTCTGCGGCGTGGCGGTCGGCTGCTGTTCGAAGGCCTCGACCTCAAGCTCGGGCCCGGCGAGGCGCTGCACGTGACGGGCCCCAACGGCAGCGGCAAGACCAGCCTGATCCGGCTCGCGGCAGGGCTGTTGCGGGCCGAGGCCGGCCGAGTCGAGAGAACCGCTCCGGCGCTGTCGGACGAGGCGCTGGCGCTCGACCGCGAGCTGCCGCTGGCCAAGGCGCTGCGGTTCTGGGCCCGGCTCGGCGGAACGGCCGGCAAGCTCGACGCAGCGATGGCGGCGATGGGGCTCGCCCATCTCGCCGACGTGCCGGTGCGGCTGCTGTCGTCGGGCCAGGCGAAGCGGGCGACGCTGGCCCGGGTCGCCGCGTCCGGGGCCAAGCTGTGGCTGCTCGACGAGCCGCTGAACGGCCTCGACGCCGACGGCATCGGGCGGCTCGAGGCGCTGGTCGAACGCCATCGCGCGTCGGGCGGAGCGGTGGTCGCCGCCTCGCACGGGCCGCTCGGCGGAGACTGGGAGCGGCTGGAGCTCGGCCAGGGGGCGACGGCGTGATCGGGCCGGTGATTGCGCGCGACGTTCGTCGAGCGCTCGGCGGGGCGGCGTGGCTGCCGGTCGCCTTCTTCCTGCTGGTCGCGACGCTGGTGCCATTCGCGGTCGGGCCCGACGCCCGGCTGCTCGAGCGGATCGGCGGCGGCGCGCTGTGGATCGCGGCGCTGACCGCGGCGCTGCTGCCGGTCGAGCGGCTGGTCGAGCCCGACCGCGCCGACGGAATGCTCGACCAGCTCGCGCTCCACGGCCTCACCGAGGAAGCGGTCGCGGTCGCCAGAATCATCGCCCACTGGCTGACCTTCGCGCCGCTGCTGCTGCTCGCCGCGGTGCCGGGCTCGGTGCTGCTCGGGCTGGGCGCGGAAGGGCTGCGAAGCTCTCTGGCCGCGCTGGCGGTCGGGACCCCGGGGCTGGCGGCGCTGGCGGTCGCGGTCGCCGCGCTGACGGCGGGACTGCCGCGCGCCGGGGCGCTCGCGGGCATCCTGCTGCTGCCTCTGGCGGTGCCGCTGCTGATCTTCGGGGCCGCGGCGAGCGGGGACGGCGGCTCGGGCGCCTTGCTCTTGGAAGCCGCGGTGTCGCTGGCGCTGTGCGCCGGGGCGCCGTTCGCCGCCGGCGCCGCGATCCGCGCCGGGCGGACCTAGTCCCTGCTCCACCTCGCGAAGATGGCGGTCGGCAGAAGCAGCCCGCGCGCCTCCTCGCGCACCGCCATCTCGCCGGCCTCGACGCTCCCGCCGAGAGGGCCAAGCGCCTGGCGGACCAACTCGCCGATCGCCAGCGCCGACATTCGCACCGCATAGACGGTGAGGACGAGGAAGCGGCTGTCCGCGTCGAGCAAGGTGCGGCAGTCGGCGAGCAGACCGCCAAGATGCTCCTCGAGCCGCCAAACCTCGCCTTCCGGGCCGCGGCCGAACTTGGGCGGGTCGAGCAGGATTCCGTCGTAGCGGCGGCCGCGCCGGACCTCGCGGGCGGTGAACTTGCGCGCGTCGTCGACGATCCAGCGGACCGGCCGCTCCGTCATTCCCGACAAAGCGGCGTTGGCCTTGCCACCCTCGACCGATTTCTTCGAGGCGTCGACATGGACCAGCCGCGCTCCGGCGTCGCTCAGGAGCAGCGTGCCGACGCCGGTGTAGCCGAACAGGTTGAGCACGTCCTTGTCCCCGGAACCTTTTCCCTCGATCCTGGCGCGCATCCAGTCCCATTGCGGCGCCATGTCGGGGAAGAAGCCGAGGTGGCGGAACGGGGTCAGCGACGCATGGAAGCGGGCCGCGCCGCGCGACAACGGCCATTCGCGCGGGACCGGACGGTGCTCGACCCAGCGCCCGCCGCCCTCCTCGTCGGAAGCCGGGACGAAGGTCGCGTCGGGGTCCCAGGCGTCAGCTGCCGGCGCCCACATCGCCTGCGGCTCGGGCCGGACCACCGTCACCGGCCCGTAGCGCTCGAGCTTGCGGCCATGGCCGCTGTCGACCAGCCCCCAATCTTCCCACGGCTCGGCGACGATCGTTTCGAGCAAGGGGGTGGAACGCGGGCTCACGCGGCCAGCGCGAGCTTCGCCCCGACCGAGGCGACCGCGACCGGCCCGTCGAGCAAGGCGGCGCCGGCCGCCCGCGCCGCCGCGCCATCGACCGCCCGGAGGTCGGCGACCAGCTCGTCGATGAGAACGATCCGGCCGAAAATCTCGATCGAGCGGGCGATGTGGTCGGCGCGGCCCTGGGCGGTTTCCTGGCCCATCAGCAGGCCGGCCTCGATCTGCGCCCGCGCCCGCTGCACTTCCGCCTCGCTCAGGGTCTCGGCGGCCTGGCCGAGCAGCTCGCGGGCGAGGGCGATCGATTCCGCGGCCCGCGCGCGCTCGGCCGCGCAGCCGATGCCGACCAGGCCGCTGTCGGCGAAGCCCTGGTTCCACGCGTAGATCGAATAAGCGAGGCCGCGCTCCTCGCGCAGCTCCTGGAACAGCCGCGACGAGGTGCCGCCGCCCAGCGCCTGGACGAAGATCGACAGCGCCGGCACTCCGGGATCGGCGCTGCAAAGGCAGGGCAACGCCAGGCACCAGTGCGCCTGCTCGAAGACCCGCCGGTCGTTGCGGACTCCGCCGGTGAAGCGCGCCGGCTCGATCGCGGGCTCGGGCCTCGCGTCCATGTCGCCGAGCAGCCGCTCGGCAAGGGCGAGCAGCGTGTCGCCGTCGACCTTGCCGCTCGCCGCGAGGATCAGCCGCGACGGGACGAATTGCTGTTCGAGCCAGGCGACGCAATCGTCGCGCTTGATGGCGCGAACGCTGTCCTCGCGGCCGAGCACCGAGCGGCCGATCGCCTGGCCGCCGAACGCCGCCTCGAACAGATGGTCGTGGACGAGATCGTCGGGCGAATCGATGCACTCGCCGAGCTCGGACAGGATCACCTGCTTTTCGCGGGCCAGATGCTCGTCGTCGAAATGCGGCGCCCGGACCAGGTCGGCGACCAGCTCGGCGACCAAAGGCAGGTCCCTGGCGAGAGCGCGGCCGTGGAACGCGGTCTGGTCGCGCGACGTCCAGGCGTTCAAGTGGCCGCCGACGTCCTCGATCGCCTCGGCGAGCTGCCGCGTGTCCCGCCCCCCGGCGCCCTTGAACACCATATGCTCGACCAGGTGGGCGAGGCCCGACAGCGGCTCGGGTTCGGAGCGCGAGCCGACCTTGGCATAGAGGCCGAGCGCCACCGATTCCGCTCCGGGAAGCGGGTCGATCGCGACCGACAGCCCGTTCGCCAGGCGGTGCAGCTCGGCGGTCATCGCGGCTTCGCCTCGTCCTTCTGCTTCCTGCGCAGCGCGAGGACGTAGATCACCGCCGCGATCAACGCGAACAGGAACCATTGCACCGCGTAGGAGCGGTGGTTGTTGGGGATCTGGGCGATCGACGGCGGGGCGCTCGGCTCGAGCCCCGGCGGAGCGGTCGCCGCGACCAGCCGCATCCGCGACTTGCTGTCGGGCGCGATGATCCCGCTGACCGGACCGCCCGGCCAGTTGACCGCGAAATTGGGGTTCTTCGACCAGCCGACCTCGACGCTCATCCCCGGCCCCTCGGCGCCGGTGCTGCAATCGACAATATGCACGAAACCGGGCTCGCCGGAGCGGTTCTGGCCGGCGGTGCTGCGCTTGCTGACCGGCCGCAGGCACACCCCGGTCGCGTGGCGGAACAGCGGCAGATTGTCGCTGTGGACCGGCGCGGTCGGGAAGGCGATCGGCGGCAAATTCTGCGCGGATCGGTAGCGGGCGAGCAGCTGATCCTTCTCGCCGGCGCGCTGCAGCTGCCAGATGCCGAGGCCGATCATGATCGCGACGGCGAGGCCGACGACCAGGGTCGGGACCAGCGGCCACTTGCGGATCATGGCCGGATGCGCCCCTCGCCCGCCTGGTGGCGATATTCTTGCGCGAGCAGCAGCGCCTTGCCGAGGCGCAGCCCGAAGATGGTCAGCGCGAGCCCCAGCGGGATCCAGACGAGATGCACCCAGAACGGCGCCTCGAACAGCAGCTCGACCGCGATCGCGGCCGCCGTCAGGATCGCCCCGACGACCAGGATCAGGAACGCCGCCGGTCCGTCGCCGACGTTGAAAGCGGAAAAGTCGAGGCCGCAATTGGAGCATTGCGGGGCGAAGCTCACCCAGCCGTCAAACAGGCTGCGCGCATGGCAGCGCGGGCACGCTCCGGCGATCGCTGCGGCCAGCGGCGAAGGCCCGCTCACGGCGAGCGCCGATGCATCAGCCGTGGACCGGCGCGCCCCAGCCGCCCCACACGTAGATCGACACGAACAGGAACAGCCAGACGACGTCGACGAAGTGCCAGTACCAGGCCGCGGCCTCGAAGCCGAAATGCTGCCTGGGCGTGAAATGGCCCTGGCGCGCGCGGAGCAGGCAGACGGTCAGGAAGATCGTCCCGACGATCACGTGGAAGCCGTGGAAGCCGGTCGCCATGAAGAAGGTCGCGCCGTAGATATTGCCTTTGAAGTCGAACGGCGCGTGGATGTACTCATAGGCCTGGATGCTGGTGAACAGCAGGCCGAGCAGGATCGTCAGCAAAAGGCCGAGCTTGAGGCCGTGGCGGTCGCCGTGGATCAGCGCGTGGTGGGCCCAGGTGACGGTGGTTCCCGAGCACAACAGGATCATCGTATTCAAAAGCGGGAAGCCCCACGGGTCGAGCACCTCGATGCCCTTGGGCGGCCATTGCGCGCCGACCGCCTCGACCGCGGACGGGAACAGCGAGGCGTCGAAGAACGCCCAGAACCAGGCGAGGAAGAACATCACCTCCGAGGCAATGAACAGGATCATCCCGTACCGGAGGTGCAGCTGGACGACCGGCGTGTGGTAGCCGGTGTGCGCCTCGCGGATGGTGTTGGCCCACCAATTGGCCATCGTCACCAGCACCACCAGCAGCCCGCCCAGCGAGACGAACTTGCCGTAGGGGTTGTCGTGCATCCACATCACCGCGCCGCCGAACAGGGCGAACGCGCCGATGGCGCCGATGATCGGCCACGGATCGGGGTCGACGAGGTGGTAATCGTGGTGCTTGGTCGCCGCCATCTGGGTCGTTCTTCCCTCTCTGGTGCGAGCGGCTCTAGCCGCCCCGGCCCGGAGTTTCCACCGGGTAAAATGTGTAGCTCAGGGTGATCTCGTCGATGTCCCGGGTCGCCGGATCCGTGCGGATTTTCGGGTCGACGAAGAAGATCACCGGCATGTCGACGCTCTGCCCACCCTTCAAGGTCTGCTCGACGAAGCAGAAGCATTCGATCTTCGAGAAATATTGTCCGGCCTTGGCCGGGGTGACGTTGAACATCGCCTGGCCGGTCGTCGCCCGCGCGGTGAGGTTGGTTGCCCGGTACGAGACCTGGGTGCGGGCGCCGGGCGCGATCCGGATGGTGCGCTCAATGGGCTCGAACCGCCACGGCAGCTTGGGGTCGATGTTGGCGTCGAAGCGCACGCCGACCTCGCCCGCGACCGCCCCCGGAGCTTGCTCGGCGCGGACCGGAGTGCCGCCGAAGCCGGTGACTTCGCAGAACAGCTGGTAGAGCGGCACCGCGGCAAAGGACACGCCGACCATGGTCGCGGCGAGGAACGCCGCCAGCAGCGCGGTGCGGGTCTCCCGGTTCATCGGTTGAGCCCGATCTTGGCGACTGTGACCAGGAACAGCAGCACGACGAAGCCGCCCAGCAGCCACGCCATCAGCCGGGCGCGCTCGCGCTGGCGCCGGACGACCTCGTCCTCGTGCCGGGTCATGCGGAAATCCAGCGGTCGGCGACCAGGGCGGCGAACAAAGCGAACAGGAAGATGATCGAAAAGCCGAACAGCCGCTTCTCGGGCCGCATCCGCGCCGGATCGGCCGAGCGGTTGGCGAGCACCTGCCCGGCCATGATCAGGAACGCGGCGCCCAGGCCCGCCGCGACCAGCCCGTACAGCGGCCCCGCAAGGCCGAGCGGCCACGGCGCCACCGCGGCGGCCGCCATCGGCAGGCTGTACAGGACAATCTGCCGCCGGGTCGCGGCGATGCCCGCGGTCACCGGTAGCATCGGCACCTTGGCGGCGGCATAATCGGAGCGGACGAACAGCGACAGCGCCCAGAAGTGCGGCGGAGTCCACAGGAAGATGATCGCGAACAGGATCGCCGGCAGGATCGCGAGCTCGCCGGTCGCGGCAACCCAGCCGATCAGCGGCGGGAAGGCCCCGGCGGCGCCGCCGATGACGATGTTCTGGGCGGTCCGCCGCTTCAGCCAGACGGTGTAGACGAGCACGTAGAACAGGATCGAGGCGGCGAGCAGCAGCGCGGCGAGGTGGTTGGCGGCGACGTCCATCAGCACGACCGAGAACACCCCGAGCCCGACCCCGAAGTGAAGCGCGGTCTGGCGGTCCATCCGCCCGGCCGGGAGCGGTCGGCTGGCGGTCCGCTTCATCTTGGCGTCGAGGTCGGCCTCATACCATTGGTTGAGCGCCCCGGCGGCGCCGGCGCCCAATGCGATGCACAGGATCGCGGTGAAGCCGATCGCGAGCGGCGGCAGCACGGGCGCCGCGAGCATTCCGGCGAGCCCGGTGAACACGACCAGGCTCATCACCCGGGGCTTGGTCAGCGCCAGCAGATCGCGCCAGTCGGCGGGGAGGCGGGTCGCGGCGCTGTCGAGGGCGCTGCTGGTCATCGGTCGAGCGGGCCTCAGTCGATCTTGGGCAGCGTGTTGAACTGGTGGAACGGCGGCGGGCTCGGAAGAGTCCATTCGAGCGTCGTCGCGCCCTCGCCCCACGGGTTGTCCGGAGCCTTCTTGCCGGCGGCCAGCGACCAGAACAGGTTGAC
>DASTZO010000131.1:0-5214 GCA_035764265.1 Sphingomicrobium sp. | reverse complement strand
TCGAGACCCAATATTGCCGCGTCGTCTGGCACTGCGAGGAGTTCGTCGGGCTCGAGTTCGAGACTCCGCTGGCCGAGGCCGTCCTCGACCGGCTGCTCAACGACCACAAGCAGGTGACCGAGACGACGATCGGCGAGCTGCGCGAGATCGCCGTCCGGGCTCACCGGCTGGCAACCAGGCAGCCCGACGCCGACGTCCAGAGCCTGGCGGAGCTGTCGCAGCGCTGCGCCGTCGAGGCGGTGGTCGAGGGCTTCCGGCTCGGCGAGGGCGGCAAGGCCGCCGGGCCGCCCGCGCGCGGGTAAGCGGCGCTGGCCGGTGACGGCCGCCGCCCGCCCGTCACTCGACTCGAAAGCTTATTGATCCCGCGCCGGTCCGCCGAGGATCGCCGCGATCCCGCCTTCGGACTCGATGCGCTCGGCGAGCGAGCCGCGCGGCAGGTTCATCTTCAGCGCCCAGGCCAGGACCCGCTCGAGCTCGGCGATCGTCGATTCCTCGCACCGGCCCTCGAACGCCAGCCGGACCACCGGCGCCATCGGCGAGCGCAGCTGGATTTTCAGCCCCTGCGCCTCGACGAGCTTGAGATAGTCCTCCGCCTGGTCCTCGGCGTCGAGCGCGAAGTCATAGGCCGCGCTCAGGCCCTCGCAGAGCGCGGCATCGCTCCGCAGCCGGGCGAGCCGGGCCTCGTCGGCTTTCGCCCGGGCTTCGGCCAGCCGGCCCTGCAACGTGCCCTCCGGCCCGGCGCCGGTTTCCTCGGGCTCCCGGCTGGCGGCGGCCGTGGCCGGAAGGTCCAGCTCGACGTTGACGACATTGCCGAAAAAGCCCTCGACTCCGGCGAACGGATCGAAGCCTTTCGGCGACTCGGCCGGGCTTTCGGAAGGAGCCGGCGACGATTCGCCCGCGGCGGGCTCCGGCGCCTCTTGCGCTCGGTCCGACGGCATCTCGGGAGTGGGTTGGGCATGGTCCATATTGTCCTCGGGCCTTTCTTCGACCGGATCTTCGGCAACCTCCGGCGCCTCTTCGAGCGCGTCTTCGACGATCTCCGGCGCCTCTTCGGCCGCCTCCGGGGCGGTCTCGGGCGTTTGTTCGACCGCCTCCGGGACGATCTCGGGCGTTTGTTCGACCGCCTCCGGGACGATCTCCGGCGCTTCTTCGGCCGCGTCCGGGGCGCTTTCCGAAGTCACGAACCCGTAGACGTAGTCGACCCACGGCCCGGTCGAGCTGAACGGCAGCAGGGTCACCCGGCAGCGCGACGTTCCGGCCGTGGTCTCGAATTCGTCTTCGAACGCCAGCGCGTCCCTGGAGATGGCGACGATGGCGAGCTTGCTGGCGATGCACGACAGCAGCGAACGGCGCGGGGCCTCGGCAATCCTGGCGAACTCGGCGCCGGCCTTCAGATTCTCGCCGATATGGCGGATCTCGGCGTCCTCGCCGCCGCCGATCAGCTCGAGCAGAACGCTGCACGGCCCGGCATCGGAAATCTGCAGCGGGTCGAGGTCGCGAATGGTCGGAAAGTCGCGGTCGCCGCGGATCGACAGCCAGTAATCGCAGACCGCCGCGTGCCGGCTCCGTTCGTCCTCGCCGATCGCCTGGAACGCGCCCAGCAGCGCCTCCGCCGACTGCTGCCCGGCCGCCTCCATCCCTGAAACCGACGCCCCCATCGTCTCCCCTTCCGCTCCCGTTCGAACCGGTTGTGCGCCGCTCATTCTTGGAAAATGGTTAAGCTTTGGATCGGGAGCGCCGGCGCTCGATTGGGCCGGGCGTGGATTCAGCTGTGCGATGCCGCCTGTTCAAGGCGAAGGCAGGCTCAAGCCTTTTGCGGGCCAAGGGTTTCCGCTGGGGTCGCCGCTCGTGCTTTCGCCTGGTCGAGCAAAGACCGGAATCGCGGCTCCGAGCGGATGCTGTCGACGTCGGGGTCGATTTCGGCCCAGCGGATCAGTGCCCCGCTGGCTTTCGGCATGGTCGACTCGAGCAGCGCCAGCGCCGCTTCGGGCTCGCCGAGGTGCGCGGCAAACACGGACGCGAAATTGTAGCGCATGTTCAAATTGCCCGGATCGACCAGAAGGCCCCGCTCGATCCACTCCCGTGCACGCTTGCTCTCGCCGAGCGCGGCAAGGGCACGCGCGGCGACGCTGAGCGCCGCGCCGCTGCCGGGGTCATGGCTGAGTGCCTCTTCGGCCTTGCCCAGGGCGATCTCCGCGACCCGCCGCACCGCCGCGGAATCGCCGAGCGCATGATAACAGCCGATCAGCATCCCCCATGCGTAATAGTCGGTGTCCTCGGTCGCGACCTCATGCTCCAGATGGTGCGCGGCCTCCCTGAAGTGCCGCTGGCGGCTATGGAGTCGGGCCCCTTCCTTGTGCAACTCCCAGGATTTGGGGTCGATTCGAAGGCCGGCGGCGATCTCGATTTCCGCCTCGGTAAATTTGCGCTGTTCGGTGTGGCGGCGCGCGATGGGGCAATAGGCTTCGACCACGCCCGGATCGATCGACAGCGCCTTCGCGGCGGCCGCGGCGCCGTCTTCCCCGGGGATTCCGAAACCGTAGCGCAGGCTGGACTGGGCGATCGCCAGCAGCGCCCAGGCCCTCGCATAATTGGGGTCGATCTCCACCGCGCGCTCGCACAGGCGGATCACGCGCTGCTCACGGCCGACATCGCCATGATTGCCCGTCGCCCAATAATCCCGCGCCATCAAATAGAGGTTGTAAGCTTCGGCACTGGTCGTCCCGCGCTGCTCGATGGCCTTTTTCTCTTCGGGCAACAGCTTGAGCTTAAGCGCCGCGACGATCGCCTTGGAGATTTCGTCCTGGATCGCGAAAATGTCGGTCAGGTCGCGGTCGTAGCGTTCGGCCCACAGGTGCCCGCCGCTTTGCCCGTCGATCAGCTGGGCGGTGATCCGCACCCGGTTTCCGGACTTGCGGACGCTGCCTTCCAGAACATGGCTGACCCCGAGCTTGCGGGCGACTTCGCACACGTCGACCGCCTGGCCCTTGAACTGGAATGCCGTGTTGCGCGCGATCACCTCGAGGGCGGACACGTTGGACAGGTCGGTGGTGATGTCCTCGCTGATTCCGTCGCTGAAATATTCCTGCTCGGGGTCGCCGCTCATGTTGGCGAACGGAAGCACGCAGACGGAGACCCGGTCCCGGCGCGCCCAGTGCCGGTGCTGCTCGCCCGGCTGCGCCGCCGGCCCCGTGAGCGCGGCGACGCTGGCGGCCAGCTTGTCCCAGCCCGGGGAGCGCGCGCCGCCTGTCCAGCCGCGCAGGTCGGCGCACTGGATCTGGTTGAACGGCAGCGGCGGGATGGTCCCGTCGAGGGTCGCCTGGACCAACGTCCCCGCCTGGCGCGCGGCATCCGCCTCCGCTCGCACCCACTGCGACTTCGCCGCCTCGGACGACCACAGGACGACCACCGCCCTCGCCGCTTTCAGCCGCTCCTCGATGACGTCGCCGTAGGCGCGGTGGGCGGGCAGCTCGTCGTCGCTCCAGACGCTGTAGCCTTGCTCGTTGAGCGCGCCGGCGACCTGCCTCGCCTGCGTCTCGCTCGAGCGGGCGTATGACACAAATACGTCCGACATCCGCAGCGTCGTTCCCCTCGTAGCCGAGCAGCTTACGAGGGTCAGGCCGCGCAGGACAACCCGTTTCCGGGGCTGCGGCGCCGGCCGCCGGGGACGGACACGGCTCTTCCCCGCCCGCTCGCCGAACCGACGCGGCGGCTGGCGGAACCGTTCGTCGGTTGGTCGAAAGCCCTCTGGATTCGCGCGCCAAGCTGTGTATCTGTATTAGCACGGTAATACAGGAGTCGGCGATGCGCGTTTCAGGCTGGTCTGCGTCGGTTGCCCTGGTTGCGCTGGTCGCCCCCCACGCGGTCGGCGCCCAGTCCGCTACCCCGGGCGACCAGCCCGCCGCCGCCCCGGCGCAGGGCACGAGGACCACCGCCTACGACGCCGCCTTCTTCGCCCAATATGCGCCGCGCACCGCGCTCGACATCGCCCGGCGGGTGCCCGGTTTCACGCTCGACCTCGGCAACATCGACACGCGCGGCTTCGCCGGCGCCGCCGGCAATGTCGTCATCAACGGCGCCCGGCCCAGTTCCAAGGCCGAAACCCTCGAGACGACCTTGGCCCGGATCCCGGCGCGCAGCGTCGTCCGGGTCGAAATCGGCCCTGGCGACCTCTACGGCGCCGAATATTCGGGCAAGAGCCAGGTGCTCAACGTCATCCTCTCGGCCGAGGGCGGGTTCGAAGGCAATGCCACGCTGGCCGCGCGGCGGATCTACACCGGCCACGTGACCCCGACCGGCTCGGCCTCGGCGATGCTCCGGCGCGGCGCCTCGACCGTCAACCTGTCGGCCGGCGCCGACCACAGCTTCCAGTACGAGGAAGGCAGCGACACCCTGGCCGACCTGGTCACCGGCGACCGCATCGAGCACCGGCGCAAGATCAACAGCTACCGTAATTTCGAGCCCTATCTGTCGGGCAGCTGGGCGCTCGAGCATTTCAAGGACCGCGCCGTGCGGCTCAACGCGCGCTGGTCGCCCGGCCGCTTCGATCTCGAGCAGCGCAACCGGGTGACCCCCGCCGGCGGGCCGCAGCGCGACGACAGCCTGGTCCAGGACTATGAAAATCCGGTGTTCGAGCTGGGCGGCGACGTCACCCGCCCGCTGGCCGGCGGGGCGATCAAGCTGGTCGGCCTCGCGACCCGCCGCAAGCGCGACAATTTCGACACCTATATCGAGCGCGACGGACTGCTCGACGACGGCGCGGTCACGGTCGGCGGATTCGAGCAGACCCAGAAGGCGACGCGCAACGAGACCATCGGCCGGCTCAACTGGAGCCGCCAGGACCTCGCCGGCTTCTCGTTCGAGACCGGCGGCGAGGCGGTCCTCAACACGCTCGACAGCGCCGTCGACCTGTTCGTCTTCGACGAGGACGGGAACCGCCTCCGGATCGACCTGCCGATCGACCATGCGCGGGTGAAGGAGAAACGCGCCGAAGCCTTCGTCAACGTCGGCCGCTCGCTGGGCCCGGCGCTGCGGCTCGATGGCGGCCTGACCTTCGAATATTCCAGGCTCAGCGTGCGGGGCGACACCACCGCCGACCGAACGCTCAAATTCTGGAAGCCCAAGGCGACCATCGACTGGAAGCCGGGCGGCGGCTGGCACGCCCAGCTTTCGGTTCGCCGCACCGTCGCCCAGCTCGACTTCTTCGACTTCATC
>DASTZO010000130.1:0-3884 GCA_035764265.1 Sphingomicrobium sp. | reverse complement strand
TGCGGGAGAGGGAGGAATGCCGCTAAGGTCTGTCTTTACTGCTGGTGCTGGCCGCCCGGCGCGCTGACGCCTTCGAGCGCCTGGTGGGCGGTCTCGTCGTCGGTCTCGCGGCTGAGGTCGCCGAGGCTGACGATCCCGACCAGATTCTCGCTCTCGTCGATTACCGGCAGCCGGCGGACCTGTGCCTGGCTCATCTTGCTGGCGACCTCCTCGATGTCGTCGTCGATCCGGGCGCAGACGATGCCGCTGGTCATCAGCTCGCGCACCGGCGTGTCGGGTCCGTGCCCCTGGGCGACTCCGCGAACCGCGATGTCGCGGTCGGTGATCATGCCGATCAGCCGGTCGCCGTCGGTCACCGGGATCGAGCCGGCGTCGGCGCGCAGCATGAACGCGGCGGCTTCGCGCGCGGTCTGGTCCGGAGTCACGGTCTGGACGTCGCGAGTCATCACTTCATTGATTTTCATCGTTCGTCTCCCGGGATGGTGTGCGATGGAAACGAACGGCCGAGGAGCGGCGTTCCGGCGGTCAGGGAATGTTCTCGGTCAACAGGTCGTAGGTGGCGACGAGATCGTCCTTCTGGTTGAGGATCTCGACCGCCCAGCGGACCTGCCCGGTTTCCTCGGTCTTCAGCGACTTGGAGCGCACGGTGAGCTCGACGCGCATCGAATCGCCCGGATAGAGCGGCGTCAGGAAGCGCAGATTCTCGAGGCCCGTATTGGCCAGCACCGGGCCCGGCGCCGGATCGACGAACAGTCCGGCGGCGAAGCTCAGGATCAGATAGCCGTGCGCGACGCGGCCTTCGAAGATCGGGCTCGCCTTGGCCGCTTCCTCGTCCATGTGGGCGTAGAATTTGTCGCCGGTGAAATGGGCGAAATGCTCGATGTCCTCGAGCGTCACGGTGCGGCTGGCGGTCCTGAGCGTGTCGCCGACGGCGAGCTCGCTCATCCTCTTGCGGAACGGGTGGACGTCGATGTCGCGCTTGGGCGCGCCGCTGACGTAATAGGCGCCGGCGATCGCCCCGATCATCGCCGGCGACGACTGGATCGCGGTGCGCTGCATGTAATGCTTGACGCCGCGCACCCCGCCCATCTCCTCGCCGCCGCCGGCGCGGCCGGGGCCGCCATGGACGAGGACGGGGAGCGGCGAGCCATGGCCGGTCGATTCGGCGGCGTTGGTGCGGTCGACGACCAGCATGCGCCCGTGGAACGCGCCGGCGCCGAGCACGAAGTCGCGCGCGGTCGAGCCGTCGTGGGTGAACAGCGACAGGCACAGGCTGCCGCGGCCGCGGTTGGCGAGCGCGATGGCGTCGCCGAGGTCCTTGTAGGGCATGATCGTCGAGACCGGGCCGAACGGCTCGACGTCGTGAACGGCCGCGGTCGACCAGGGGTCGTCGGTCCTCAGCAGCACCGGGGGAAGGAAAGCGCCGCCCTTGACCGGGGGCTCGGCGGCGGGGTCTCCGGCGACGATCCGCGCCCCCGCCGCCTCGAGCTCGGCGATCCGGCCGCGGACGTCGTCGCGCTGGGCCAGGCTGACCAGAGCGCCCATCCGTGTGTCCTCGGAGCGCGGGTCGCCGACCTTGGCCTTGCCGAGCCGCTCGCGGAGCGCTTCCTCGAGCGCGTCGAGGTGCTCGGCGGGGGCCATGGCGCGGCGGATAGCGGTGCATTTCTGGCCCGCCTTGACCGTCATCTCGGTCGCGACCTCCTTGACGAACAGGTCGAACTCGGGGGTTCCGGGCGCCGCGTCGGGGCCGAGCACCGAGGCGTTGAGGCTGTCGCGCTCGGCGACGAAGCGGACCGATTCGCGCGCGATCACCGGATGGCTCTGGAGCTTCATCGCGGTCGCCGCGGAGCCGGTGAAGCTGACCACGTCCTGGCACGACAAATGGTCGAACAGGTCGCCGACATGGCCGACGATCAGCTGCACCGAGCCCGTCGGCAGGAGCCCGGATTCGATCATGATCCGGAACGCGGCCTCGGTCAGGTAGGCGGTCGCCGAGGCCGGCTTGACGATCGCCGGGACGCCCGCGAGCAAAGTCGGGGCGAGCTTCTCGAGCATCCCCCACACCGGGAAATTGAACGCGTTGATGTGCACCGCCGCGCCCTGCAGCGAGGTGAAGATGTGCTGGCCCATGAAGGTGCCGTTTTTCGACAGCGTCTCGAGCGGGCCGTCGAGCAGCACATGGCCGTCGGGAAGCTCGCGGCGGCCTTTGGACGAGAAGGAAAACAGGGTGCCGGCGCCGCCCTCGATGTCGATCCAGCCATCCTTGCGGGTCGCCCCGGTCGAGAAACTGAGCTCGTACAATTCCTCCTTGCGGGCCATGATCGCGAGGCCGAGGCTTTTGAGCATCCGCGCCCGCTCGTGGAAGGTCAGCTTGCGCAGTGCCGGGCCGCCGACGTCGCGGGCGTGGCTGAGCATGGCCGAGAAATCGAGGCCGCCGCTGCCTGTCAGCGCCACCGGCGAGCCGTCGATCGCGCTCGGCAGCTCGGCGAGATCGCCTTCGCCGGCGATCCATGAGTCGCGGGCGTAATTGAGGAGCTGGGCGGTTTTCATTGTTCGTCGGTTCCCTAGCGCCCGGTGAAGTTGGGCGTGCGCTTCTCGAGGAACGCGGAGACGCCCTCGCGGTAATCGTCGGTGAAGCCCAGCCGGCGCATTTCGTTGCGCTCCTCGTTGAGCTCCTGGTCGAGGGTGCGCGACCAGGTCGAGCGGATCATCGTCTTGGTCTCGGCAAGCCCGAGCGGCGGCAGCGCAGCGAGCCGGGCGGCGAGCGAGTCGACCTCGGCGTCGAGCGCATCGTCGTCGACCGCCTTCCAGATCAGCCCCCATTCGGCGGCCCGGTCGGCGGACAGCGGCTCGCCGGTCAGAGCGAGCCCGAGCGCGCGCGCCTGGCCGACGAGGCGCGGGAGCACCCAGGTGCCGCCGCTGTCGGGCACCAGGCCGATCGCGGTGAAGCTCTGGATGAACTTCGCCGAGCGGGCGGCGACCACCAGGTCGCAGGCGAGCGCGACATTGGCGCCGGCGCCGGCGGCGACCCCGTTGACCCGCGCGATCACCGGCTGGCGCAATTCGGTCAGCCTGCGGATTAGCGGGTTCCAGCAGGTCTCGACCGTGACCCCGAGGTCGACGGGGTGCTCGGACGCCACCGCCCGGTCGTTGAGGTCCTGGCCGGCGCAGAAGCCGCGGCCGGCGCCGGTGAGGACGAGGACGCGCGCATTGCCCAGCGAGTCGAGCGCGTCGCGCAATTCCATGTGCATCGCGACGTTGAAGCTGTTGAGCTTGTCGGGCCGGTTGAGGGTGATCCGGGCGATCCCGCCGTCCACCTTGAAGTCGATGGTCTCGTAAGTCATGGCCTCACCGTGCCTAGCGAAGGAGAGGCCGTGAGCGCAAACGATCTGGCCCGCAAGGTCGCCCATCACATGCTGAGCGAGGAAGGGACCGGGCCCGCCTGGGGCGTCACCATCGAGGAGGCGCGCGCCGGCTATGCGCGGCTGTCGATGCCGGTGCGCGGCGACATGCTCAACGGCCACCGGATCGTCCACGGCGGGATGGTGTTCGCGCTCGCCGACACCGCCTTCGCTTACGTCTGCAACGGCCGCAACGAGAAGACCGTCGCAGCGCAGGCCTCGATCGTGTTCCTCGGTAGCGCCCGGGAAGGCGAGACGCTGGTCGCCGAGGCCGAGGAACTGGCGACGAGCGGGCGAAGCGGAGTGACTCGGGTCGCGGTGCGGACCGCGGACGGCCGCCCGGTCGCCGAGTTCACCGGTTACTCGCGCACGATCGGCGGGCCGGTGGTCGACGTTTGAACCTTTGGCCCCCAGGGACTAGATAGGCGCCATGTACACGACCGAGCTTCACAAGGGCGGATCCGTCGAGTCGATCGAGGACCC
>DASTZO010000129.1:0-6780 GCA_035764265.1 Sphingomicrobium sp. | reverse complement strand
CGCGTCGATGTGGTTCATGAATCGCCAATAGTCGCGGTAGAAATGGCCGATCGCCTCCAGGCTGTAGGAGAAGGTGACCCCGGTCGCGTAATGCTGCTTGAAGTTGGAAAAGCCGCACGCCATCGGGTGGCGGCGGGCATCGACGATCTTCGCGTTCGGGAGCGCCAGCCGGATCAGCCCCGAATGCATCCAGTTGGCCGGCTGCTTGTCGATGAAATAGGGCCGGTCGGTGAGCCGGAACGGGCGCGTCCGCTCGAGATATTCCGCGCCGATGTCGGCAAAGGCCCCGGTCGGCAGGAGCGCGATCTCCGCGAACACGTCGCGGCCGGCGGCCGCCGCTCGCCGCGCCAGCCGGTCCCAGATCTGCTGGATGACCGTCAGCTCCGTGGTCCCCTCGATCTGCGGGTGGCTGGCAAGGATCTGCTCGACCAGGGTCGAGCCCGAGCGCTGCAGGCCGACGACGAAGATCGGGTCGCGGTCCCGGCAGCCGCCGCCCGAGTGGCGCCGGAACGTCTCCGGCCGGAACAGCCGCGCGCAATTGGCGATCATCGGGGTGATGCTCATCTGCGCGGGAGCGAGGCTCCGGGCGCGGATCGCATTGCCCTCGGCATAATGGCGGAACGAGGCGCGATAGTCGTTGCGGTCCTCGAACGCCTTGCCGAGCGCGAAATGGAAATGCAGCGCGTCGGAATCGTCGAGCTTGCCGCGCAGCGCCTTGCGCATCGCCGAAATGTCGGCGGCGGTGAACCGGAAGGATTTGAAGTTGGCGAGCGTCCAATAGGCCTCGCCGTAGGTCGGCCGCGCGCCGATCGCCCGGCGCAGGGCGTCGACCGCCTCGTCGAGCAGGCCGACGGTCTTCAACGCATTGCCGAGGCTCATCCACACCGGCGCATTGTTCGGGAAATCCCGGGCCATGTCCCGGTAGACGGCGATCTGCCGGTCGTGTTGCCCGAGCGCGCCGCACGCCGCGGCTTCCATCGCGCGCGAGTCGAAGCTCGACCGAAGCTCGGCCGGCAGCTCCTCGATCTCCTGCAAGGCGGCGGCCGGGCCGACATGATGCTGCAAATGCTGGACCAGCGCGAGCCGGCGGGCCGGCGACGGGCTGGCGACGCTCGCGCGCCGGAGCAGCACCGTGGCCTGCTCGATATTGTTGAGGCTGATCACGATCTCGGCCAGCTTGGCCATGGCGTTGGCATCGTCGGGGGCGCTGGCGAGCCGCTCGCGAAGGACTCGCTGCGCCTCGGCGACGTCGCCGGCCCGCAGCGCCGCGGTGGCGGCGACGACCTCGCCTGCGGCACGGGCTCCTACGCCAACGGCGGCGGTATCTATTTCGGAGCGACGGCCGTCGGCTCTTATTCGACCGCGGACGGCGCGAGCGCGTTCGGCAGCTATTCGAACGCGACCGGCGACAACAACACGGCGCTGGGCTTTGAAACCGACGCGACGGGCGCGAGCTCGACGGCGGTCGGGGCCTATGCCCAGGCGACCGGCGCCCAGTCGACCGCGGTCGGCTCGAACGCCGTGGCCAGCGGTTTCTACTCGACCGCGATCGGCGCCAACGCCCAGGCCACCGGAGCCTATTTCGCAACCGCTGTCGGCGTGAACTCGCTCGCCAGCGCGAGCCAGGCCACCGCGCTCGGCGAATTCGCCCGGGTGACCGGCGCTTACTCGACCGCCGTCGGAATGGGCGCCTACGTGAGCGGCGTGAACTCCATCGCGCTCGGCAATTACGTCACCGCCGCCTATGCCAATGCGATCGTCATCGGCGATTATTCGACGACCGTCGGCGCCGACGGCAATATCGCCATCGGCGTGGGCGCGGACGCCACCGGCTTCCAGTCGGTCGCGGTCGGCCAATATGCCCAAGCCACCGGAAGCGAATCCACGGCGATCGGCCAATATTCCAGCGCGTCGGGAGACGATTCCGTCGCGGTCGGCCAATATGCGGTCGCCAGCGGCTATTATTCGACCGCGCTCGGCGAAGCCTCGCTCGCCAGCGGGAACTATTCGACCGCGCTCGGCAACAGCGCCACCGCGACGGCCGCCAACAGCGTCGCGCTCGGCTACGGCTCGCTCGCCGACCAGGTCGACACCGTCTCCGTCGGTGTCGTCGGGGGTGAGCGGCGGATCGTCAACGTCGCCGACGGCATCGCCGCCACCGACGCCGCGACGGTCGGCCAGATGCAGGCAGCCGACGCCAATCTGCAGTCGCAGATCACGGCCAACGATGCCGACATCGCCGCCCTGCAGGCATCGGACGCGACCCAGAACGCCGCCATCGCGACCCTGGCGACCAACGATGCCCAGCAGGATGCCGACATCGCTGCGTTGCAGACCAACGATGCTGCGCAGGATGCGGCCATCGCGCAGAACTCCGCCGATATCGCGGCCCTGCAGGCAGCCAGCACCGACAATCTGTACATCGACATCAACAGCACCGGCGCAGCCGCCGATGCGACCGGAACCGACGCGATCGCGATCGGCGAGGCGTCGACTGCAACGGCGACCAACAGCATCGCGCTGGGCGCCGGGGCGACGGCGACCCACGCCAATTCGGTCGCTCTGGGCTCCGGAACGGCGACGACCGCGGCCAACCAGGTCAACGTCGGCGGCCGGACGATCTCGGGCGTGGCGGCCGGTGCGATCAGCGCCACCTCCACCGACGCGGTGAACGGTGCGCAATTGTTCGCGACCAACACCAACGTCACCAACCTGCAGACCGGCCTCGCGACGACCAACGCCAATGTCGCGGCGCTCGGTGGCCGGGTGACGACCCTGGAGGCCCTCGCGGTCGACTTCGGCGAGGACATCGACGACCTTCGGGATCGCTCGGACTCCGGGTCGGCGGTCGCGATCGCTCTGTCGGGCGGCACTTTCCTGCCCGGGAAGAGCTTCAACCTGACCGGCAATGTCGGCGCGTATCGCGGAGCGATTGCCGCCGCGGTGCAGATCGGCGCGATGGTCGGCGAGAATGCGGCCTTCAACGCCGGCATCGCGCACGGCTTCAACGAGGATGGCCAGACCGGCGTTCGCGCCGGCTTCACCTTCGGCTGGTAGCCGGCGCTCGCCTGCCTTCGGCGGGACAAGCGACGGCTCCGACCGTGGAGCGAATGGAGGCGGGCGGCGCAGCGATGCGCCGTCCGTTTCCTTTTGCGGACAGTTGACCGCTTCACTTGTCGCCGACGCGCGGGCAGAGTGTCGCTCGAAAGTTTCATGACTTGCACGCACAGCCGCCCACACTGACGCATCTCGACCGGCTCGAGGCCGAGAGCATCCACATCATGCGCGAGACCGTCGCCGAGGCGGAGCGGCCGGTCATGCTCTATTCGATCGGCAAGGATTCGGCGGTCATGCTGCACCTTGCCCGGAAGGCCTTCTTCCCGGGCCCGCTGCCGTTCCCGCTGCTGCATGTCGACACCGGCTGGAAGTTCCGGGACATGTACGCGCTTCGCGACAAGGTCGCGGCGCAGCCGGGGATCCGGCTGATCGTCCACAAGAACCCGGACGCCGAAGCGCGCGGCATCAACCCGTTCGACCACGGGCCGCTGCACACCGACCTGTGGAAGACCGAAGGCCTCAAGCAGGCGCTCGACAGCCACGGCTTCGACGCGGCGTTCGGCGGCGCCCGCCGCGACGAGGAGAAGAGCCGCGCCAAGGAGCGCATCTTCAGCTTCCGCAGCCCCAACCACCGCTGGGACCCGAAGCGGCAGCGGCCCGAACTGTGGGCGCTCTACAATGTCCGCAAGAACAAAGGCGAGAGCATCCGAGTCTTCCCGCTGTCCAACTGGACCGAACTCGACGTCTGGCAATATATCCGCCGCGAGGCGATCGAGGTCGTCCCGCTCTACTTCGCCGCCGAGCGGCCGACGGTGGAGCGCGACGGCCTCATCCTGCTGGTCGACGACGAGCGCTTTCGCCTAGACGGCGAGCGGCCGCAGATGCGCTCGGTGCGCTTCCGGACGCTCGGCTGCTATCCGCTGTCGGGCGCCATCGAGAGCCAGGCCAAGACCGTCGAGGAGATCGTCGCCGAGATGCTCCTGGCGACCACCTCCGAGCGACAGGGGCGAGCGATCGACCGCGATTCCGGAAGCGCCAGCATGGAGACCAAGAAGCAGGAGGGCTATTTCTGATGGCCCGCCCGCTCGAGTCCGACCGCGGCCTGATCGAGAGCGACGTCGGCGCCTGGCTCGCCGCCCACGAAGCCAAGGAGATGCTGCGCTTCATCACCTGCGGCAGCGTCGACGACGGCAAGTCGACCCTGATCGGCCGCTTGCTCTACGACAGCCGGCAGATCTTCGACGACCAGCTCGCCAGCCTCGAGGCGGACAGCAAGCGCGTCGGCACGCAGGGCGACGCGATCGACTTCGCCTTGCTGGTCGACGGGCTGTCGGCCGAGCGCGAGCAGGGCATCACCATCGACGTCGCCTACCGCTTCTTTTCGAGCGCCAAGCGCAAGTTCATCGTCGCCGACACTCCCGGCCACGAGCAATACACCCGCAACATGGTGACCGGCGCCTCGACCGCCGAGCTGGCGGTGCTGGTCGTCGACGCCCGCAAGGGCGTTCTGACCCAGACGCGCCGGCATTCGTATCTCGCCCATTTGCTCGGCATCCGCCGCTTCGTCCTGGCGGTCACCAAGATGGACCTGGTCGATTACGACCAGGCCGCGTTCGAGGCGATCTGCGCCGACTACCGCTCGTTCGCGGACGGCATCGGCATCGGCGAGTGGATCGGAATTCCGCTGTCGGGCCTCAAGGGCGACAATGTGCTCGGGCCGAGCGAGGCGACGGCCTGGTACACGGGGCCGAGCCTGGTCGACCATCTCGACAGCGTGCCGATCGATGCGGCCGAGGATGCCGCCAAGCCGCTGCGCCTGCCAGTCCAGTGGGTCAACCGCCCCGACCAGCATTTCCGCGGCTTTGCCGGCCAGATCGCCTCGGGAGCCATGGGCCCGCAAACCGAGGTGCGGATCCTGCCGTCGGGCCGACAAACGCGGATCGAGCGCATCGTCAGCATGGACGGCGATCTCGAGCAGGCCGTCGCCGGCCAGTCGGTGACCGTGACGCTGGCCGACGAGGTCGACTGCTCGCGCGGCGACGTGATCGCGGCCGCCGGGGATCCGCCCGAAGCGGCCGACCAGTTCGAGGCGACGATCGTCTGGATGGGCGAGGACGACCTGCTGCCCGGCCGCGGCTATTGGCTCAAGCTCGGCACGCAGACGGTGACCGCGACGGTCCAGCACCCCAAATATGAGATCAACGTCAACAGCCTCGAGCATCTCGCCGCTCCGACCCTGTCGCTGAACGCGATCGGGGTCGCCGAGGTCGCCACCGACCGCGACCTGGTCTTCGAGCCATATGCGGTCCCGGGCTCCAGCCCGAACCGGGCGCTCGGCGGCTTCATCCTCATCGACAAGCTGACCAATGCGACGGTCGCCGCGGGGATGATCCACTTCGCGCTGCGGCGGGCGCTCAACATCCACCGCCAGCACCTCGACGTCGGCCGCGACGTCCACGCCCGGATCAAGGGCCAGAAGCCGGCGGTGCTGTGGTTCACCGGCCTGTCGGGCGCCGGCAAGTCGACCATCGCCAACCTGGTCGAGAAGAGGCTCGTCGCGCTCGGCAAGCACACCTTCCTCTTGGACGGCGACAATGTCCGCCACGGGCTCAACCGCGATTTGGGCTTCACCGAGGCCGATCGCATCGAGAACATCCGCCGAGTCGGCGAAGTCGCGCGGCTGATGGCCGACGCCGGGCTGATCGTGCTGACCGCCTTCATCTCCCCGTTCCGGGCCGAGCGCGAGATGGTGCGGAAGATGATCCCCGAAGGCGAGTTCATCGAGATTTTCGTCGACACCCCGCTGGCCGAGGCCGAGCGCCGCGACTCCAAGGGGCTCTACGCCAAGGCGCGCGCCGGCGAGCTCGCCAATTTCACCGGCATCGACAGCCCCTACGAGCCGCCCGAGCAGCCCGAGATCCACGTCGACACGCTGAAGCTGACCGCCGAGCAGTCTGCCGGCCGGATCGTCGACGAATTGCTGAAGCGTCAGAAGGTGTAGGCGAGCCCGGCGGCGAGCAGCCACTGGTTGGCGCTGCCGCGGTCGGAGACGATCGGCGAGCGCTTGAAGTCGCCGACCAGCCGCGAATAATTGACCGTCCCGAACAGCGACAGCCCGCCGGTCAGATCGCCGGTGACCGACTGGTTGGCGAGCAGGCCGATCTTCCAGCTCTTCATGCCGCCGTCGGCGTTGAACGCCGGCAGCCCGGTCAGCACGGATTCGGCCGGCGAAACGCTGAAATAATAATCGGCGAAGCGGTTGGCGACGAAGTCGGCGCCCAGCGACGCGCTGACGTAGGTCCAGCGCGACAGCGGGGTCGAGAAACTGATGTCCGGAGCGATGACGGTCGACTCGTGGGCGCTGCCGACGTCGCGCAGCAGGTCGAGCCGGAAGGACAGCGAATCATAGGGGTTGGTGAGGCCGTGCAGGCTGGCGCCGACGAATGCGCCGACCTCGATCGCGGTCTTGCGCTCGGGCAGCAGGTCGACGACATCGTCCTTGATCTTGCCGGTGCGGTTGAAGCGCGCCCCGATGATCGGCCCGGCGTCGAAATCGACCTTGCCCGCTCCGCGCGGCACCAAGTCGGCGTAGAGGTAGGTCGAGCGGGTGGTGATCCCGATCCCGCCGATCTTGCCGCGGACCGCGGCCGCGGGGATCAGCCGGTAATCGTCCGAGCCGACATAGTCGGGGATCCACGCGGCGCCGAGCGCGACTGTCCAATT
>DASTZO010000128.1:0-5360 GCA_035764265.1 Sphingomicrobium sp. | reverse complement strand
TGCCCGACAGCCGGTCGAACAGCGCTTCGGCCGAGGCGCGCTTCGAAAAGGCCCCGAGCTGGACGCGCCACGGGCCGGCCGCCGCTGCGGCAACGGGGGCCGCCCGCTTCTTCGGGGGCCTGGCCGCGGCCTTGGCCGGCGGCTGTTCCGCGACGTGCACCGCGCCCCCGCGCGGTTTTGCAGCCGGCGGCGGTTCCGCGGCCTTGGCGGACTTGGCCATGTCCTGCGCCATCGCGATGCCCTTCCGGCGCTGCTCGAGCGGGACCAATTTGTCCATCTCGGCCAGCGTCGTCTTGGCCGGCGCGAGGCCCTGCGCCGCGGCGCGGCTGACATAAGCGTAAGCGAGCGCCGGGTCGCGCACGACCCCATCGCCGTTGAACAGAGCGGTGCCGTAGATCAGCAGCGCGCGCGGCTCGCCCTGCTCGGCGGCGGTTTTCAGCCAGCGCAGCCCGCTGACCCGGTTGCCGCCGTTGAACAGCAGCAGGCCGAGCGTGGTCTGGGCGTCGAGATGACCCTTGCGCGCCGCGCGCTCGAACCAGGTCTGCGCCGCGGCCAGGCTGAGCGGGACTCCGCGGCCGAGCCGGTAGGCCTGGCCGAGGTTGAACGAGGCGTCGGCGTCGCCCGCCTCGGCCAGCGGGCGCCAGATGCCGACCGCCGCGGCATAATCGGCTTTCTGCCACGCCTCGATGCCGGCCTTGACCGACTGCGCGGCTCCCGGGACGGCCGCGGCCAGCAGCAGCGCGCCGAGCGCGACGTTGAGCATCCCATGTCGCATCGGACACACTTGTAACCGCCTGTTCCCGGGGGGCAACACGGTCGTGCCACTGTTAACCAGATTTTAGAGGCTTGAGTGTCACTCCCGCCGTTCAACGCAGGTCACTGGGCGGGGGAAAAGCATGCGCGTTCTGGCAATGGCATCGCAGAAGGGCGGGTCGGGCAAAACGACCTTGTCCGGGCATCTTGCGGTGCAGGCGCAGATGGCGGGCGCGGGGCCGGTCTGTCTGATCGACATCGACCCGCAGGGCAGCCTCGCCGACTGGTGGAACGAGCGCCAGGCCGACATGCCGGCCTTCGCTCAAACCACGGTCGCCCGGCTTGCGTCCGACCTCGAGGTCCTTCGCCAGCAGGGCTTTCGCCTCGCGGTGATCGACACTCCGCCGGCGATCACCATGGCCATCCAGAGCGTCATCGCCGTCGCCGAGCTGATCGTCATCCCGACCCGGCCGAGCCCGCACGACCTTCGCGCCGTCGGCGCCACGGTCGATCTGTGCGACCGCGCCGGCAAGCCGCTGATCTTCGTCGTCAACGCGGCGACCCCCAAGGCCAAGATCACCTACGAGGCCGCGGTCGCTCTGTCGCAGCACGGCACCGTCGCCCCGGTCACGCTCCATCACCGCACCGATTACGCCGCGTCGATGATCGACGGGCGAACCGTCATGGAAGTCGACCCCGGCGGCCGCTCGGCGCGTGAAGTCGTCGAATTGTGGGACTATATTTCCGACCGGCTCGAAAAGAATTTCCGCCGCACCGTGTTTGCGGCTCCCGGGGCAGCGGCCCCGATTTCACCTCGCCCGGTCGGCGGTTTCGGCCGCCGAGTGGCCGGCCAGTAAGGGGGCCGCCAGGTGAAAAGCGAACCCAAGGTTTTCGCGTCGCTCTCTTCGGGCCTCCTGGCCCGCAAGGGTGCCGCTCGCCCGGCAATGCGGCCCCAGGGCTTCGGCCAGGGCGGCGGCGCGCTCGAGGACCTCGGCTGGGACGACATGGGCTTCGAGCCTCCCAAGCCGGCCGCCGCGCCGCGCGACGAGACTCACGACGCGTTCGGCGCCGAGCTCGAGGAGCAGCCGCTGCGCAACCCGCTCGCGGCGCTGACCCCGGTGCAGTCGCCGGTCCACAGCCAGCAGGCGGAGATCGCCGGCCGGCTCCAGGTGCCGGACGAGGAGCTTTCCGAGGAAGGCGAAGAGATCGACGAGACCGCCGAGCTTTACGAGCCCGAGGCGGACACCGCCGAGGCTCAAACCGCGGTGGCCGAAGCCCCCGAGGCCCGAATGCCCGAGCCCCAGGATGTGCCGCCGGTGGTGGTCGAGCTGACCCCGGCGCGTGCGCCGGTCGCCCGCCGCGCCCCGGCTCCGCGCTCGGCGCCGGGAAGCAAGGCCAAGGCGGCGTTCACTCTGCGCCTCGAC
This sequence comes from Sphingomicrobium sp., assembly GCA_035764265.1. Taxonomy (GTDB): domain Bacteria; phylum Pseudomonadota; class Alphaproteobacteria; order Sphingomonadales; family Sphingomonadaceae; genus Sphingomicrobium. Next base: position 3,183 of record DASTZO010000128.1, on the reverse strand, counting down.
CCGGAGCGTCACCTCAAGCTCCGCCTGGCCTGCGCCGTCAGCGGCCGCTCGGCGCAGCTGCTCGTCACCGACGCACTCGACACGCTGCTCGGCTCCATGCCGGAGCTCGACGCAATGGCCCTGAAAGCCAACCGCAAGGGATAAACTGATGTCCAAACCGCTCCGCTTCGGTTCCGCACTCTCGGCAATCGCTTTGGCCTCGGCCATCGCCGGTTGCGCCACTCCGGCGGGACGCAGCGCCGCCTTTTTCGGCGGCAAGGACGGCAAGGGCGATATCGGCCTGGCGATGCGGGCGCTGGTTGCGCTCAACGCCAACGACTATGCGACGGCGGTCAGCCTCGCCGAGCGGGCGGTCGAGAAAAGCCCCAACGACGCCGGCTTCCGGGCGCTGCTCGGCAATGCCTATTTCGCTTCGGGCCGCTTCGCGTCGGCCGAATCCGCCTACCGCGACTCGCTGTCGCTGATCGCCAACCAGCCGCAGGTCGTCCTGAAGCTGGCGCTGGTCGAGATCGCGCAGGGCCGCAACGCCGAGGCGCTGGCCTTGCTGGGCGAAGCGCGCGGCATGCTCGAGCCCGCCGACCACGGCCTTGCCGTCGCGCTCGCCGGCCAGCCGCAGGAGGCGGCGCAAGCGCTCGAAGCGGCGGCCCGCCAGCCCGGCGCCGATGCCCGACTGCGCCAGAACCTCGCTCTGGCTTATGCGCTGTCCGGGAACTGGGACGCCGCCCGGACCGTCGCCGCCCAGGATCTTTCGGCCGACCTGCTCGATGGCCGGATCCAGCAATGGATGGCCTTCGCCAAGCCCAATGCCGCCGCCGACCAGGTCGCCGCTCTGACCGGCGTCCGGCCGGTGGCGAGCGACCCGGGCCAGCCGACCCGCCTCGCGCTCCGCGGCGCAGCGACCCGCACAGCCGAGGCCGCTCCGGCCGCCGAGCAGCCGCAGGTCGCCGCCTTCGCGCCGCAGCCGGTCGCCGGCGAGGCCGAGGCGCCCAGGTTCGACCAGCTGGCCGCCGCGCCGGTTCCCGAGCCCGCGGCGCCGGTCGTCCAGGCCGCCGCCCCGGCGCCGGCTCCGGCGTTCGTCGAGACTGCTCCGGTGATCGAGCCCGCTTATGTCGAGCCGAAGCGGGCGCGGGTCCTCTCGGCCAGCTTTACCGCCAAGCTCAAGCCGGCTCGCCCGGCCTCGCTTAACCGCCGCACCGGCAATTCGACCGCGGTCGTGCAGCTCGGCGCCTACGGCTCGCCGCAGCGCGTCGCCGCCGCGTGGAACGCCGCTTCGCGGCGCTATTCGGTGCTTCGCGGCTATTCGCCGGTGAGCGCGCGCTTCAACAGCTCGAAGGGCCTCGTCTATCGCCTGTCGGTCAAGGGGTTCGGCAATCCCAATGAGGCCAAGAGCCTGTGCGTGTCGGTGCGCCGGGCCGGCGGAAGCTGCTTCGTCCGCTCGGTCGCCGGCGATGTCCCGGTCCGCCTCGCCTCGCGCTAGGCGCGGCTGACGATCAGCAAGGGCCGCCGACCAGCAGCCTGAGGCAGGCCATGCGGACCGCGACCCCGGTTTCGACCTGAAGCGGGATCAGCGACCGCTCCGGGTCATCGGCGACGGCGCTGGCGATCTCCACTCCACGATTCATCGGGCCCGGGTGCATGACTGCGGCCCGGGGCGACGCCCGCTTCAGCCGCTCGGGGGTCAGGCCGTAGCGCGCGAGATATTCGCCGGGGGCATCGCCGAGGTCCGACTCGAGCCGCTCGCGCTGGATTCGCAGCATCATCACAACGTCGGCGCCCTCGATGGCCGAATCGACGTCGCCGCTGCCGTGCAGGTCTTCGGGCAGCAGGGCAGGCGGGCCGGCCAGGCGCACATCCGCGCCGAGCCTGGGCAGAAGCTTGGCGTTCGACCGGGCGACCCGGCTGTGCTTGATGTCGCCGCAGATCGCGACCTTGAGCCCGGCGATCCGGCCGAAGTGGCGGCGGATGGTCAGCGCGTCGAGCAGGGCCTGGGTCGGGTGCTCGTTGGTGCCGTCGCCGGCGTTGATCACCGGGCAGTCCATGATCTGCGCCATCCGCGCCGGCGCCCCGTTCTCGAAGTGGCGGACGACCAAAGCGTCGGGCCGCATCGCGTTGAGCGTCCGGGCGGTGTCCTCGAGCGTCTCGCCCTTCTTGGCCGACGAATGCTCGACCGGCAAAGTGACGACCTGCGCGCCGAGCCGGTGCGCGGCGACCGCGAACGACATCACGGTCCGGGTCGAGTTCTCGTAGAACAGGTTGAAGACGATCCGGCCCGCGAGCGAGGAGTCGGTGCGATTCGATTCCGCCCAGCGCCCGGCTTCGTCGAGGATCGTCGCGATCTGGTCGTCGCTGAGGGAGTCGATCGAGAGCAGGTCCACGAAAGAAGCGCTTATTCCGGCGCGGGGAGGTTGGCCAGCGCGTCGATCGCTCCCTGGAGGATGTGCGCGGCGGCGAGCTTGTCGACCGCTTGCGCGCGCCGGGCGCGGCTGACGTCGGCGGCGATCATCGCCCGCTCGACCGCCTGGGTCGACCAGCGTTCGTCCCACAGCAGGACGGGCAGGCCGAGCGGTGCGAGGTTGCGGGCGAAGGCGCGGACCGACTGCGTGCGCGGGCTATCGCTGCCGTCGAGGTTGAGCGGCAGGCCGACGACCAGGCCGGCGACCCGCTCGCGGCTGATGAACCCGCGCAGGGCCTCGAGGTCGGCGGCGAATTTCGTCCGGCGGATGGTCTCGGCGGGGCCGGCGAAGCTCCAGCCCGAATCGCACAGCGCAAGGCCGATGGTCCGGGTGCCGACGTCGAGCCCGGCGAGCTTGCCGCCGCCGGGCAGCGCCGCCGCGAACTCGGCCGGGCGGGTGGTGATCATCGGCTTGCCCGCCATGCGCTTGTCCGCCGCAGCGCATCGGCGCGGACCGCATCCCAGAACAGGGCATAGTCGTACACGTGGTAATTATTGCCCGGCAGCACGTACCGGCCAAGCAGCGGGATCGCGCCGTCCAGGAGCAACAGCCCCTTGCCGCAGCGCGCCCCGACCCGCCCGGGCACCAGTGTCGCCGAACGGAGGTCGGGGGACGGGACCAGCGTCCCGCCATTGGCCGCGGGCGGCGCGGCCCCGCCCTGGCTGCCGGTCAGCGGGTTGACGCACAAGATGTCCTCGCGCTCGCGCCGGGCGCCCGTCAAGCCGGCCGA
>DASTZO010000127.1:0-8156 GCA_035764265.1 Sphingomicrobium sp. | reverse complement strand
CGCGGTGCCGGCGAAGTCGCCGTTCCCGGCCGGCTATCTGCGCGGCCACCCGCAGCGGGCGATGGCCTTTTTCATCGAAAGCTTCATCGACGAGCTCGCCCACGCCGCCGGCCTCGAGCCGCTAGTGTTCCGGATGGCGATGCTGGGTGGAAGCCCGCGGCTCGCGCGCTGCATCCAGGCGGCCGCGGCGGCGGGCGGCTGGGACGGCGGCGCGCGCGGCAGCAGCCAGGGCCTCGCCGCGGTCTCGGCGTTCGGCTCGCACATCGGGCTGCTCGCCGACGCGACCATCGGCGCCGACCAGGGCATTGAGGTCCATCGGCTGGTCGCCGCGGTCGATTGCGGCCGGGTCGTCAACCCGGGGCTGGTCCGCCAGCAGGTCGAAAGCGGCCTCATCCACGGGCTCGGCCTCGCCAGCGTCCGCGAACCCGAGTGGGTGGCGGGGATGCCGCGCGCGCGTGCCATCGGAGCGATCGGCCTGCCGCGCATCGCCCGGACGCCCGACATCCGGGTGCACGTCGTGCCCAGCACCGCTGCGCCCGGCGGGGTCAGCGGCCTCGGCGTCGCCGCGCTCGCTCCGGCGGTCGCCAACGCGATCCACGCCGCGACCGGAAAGCGGTTGCGAAGCCTGCCGTTCGACCCGATGGCGGCCCGATGATCGGAGTCCTGCTCGTCAACCTCGGCACCCCCGAAGCGCCCGACGCCGCGTCGGTGCGCGCCTATCTCGCCGAATTCCTGTCCGATCCGCGGGTCATCGAGATCCCGCAATTGCTGTGGCAGCCGATCCTGCGCGGGATCATCCTGCGCACCCGCCCGGCCCGGTCGGCGCGCGCCTACCGCGAAGTCTGGACCGACGAGGGATCGCCGCTGCTGGCGATCGGCATGCGCCAGGCGGCCGGGCTGCGCGACCGGCTGGGCGACGAGCTGATCGTCGGGCTCGCCTTCCGCTACGGCCGGCGATCGATCGGCGACGCGATCGCGAGGATGGTCGACGCCGGTGTCGACCGGATCCTGTTCGCTCCGCTCTACCCGCAATATTGCGCGGCGACGACGGCGAGCGCCACCGATGCCTTGTCCGCGCAGCTCGAAAGCATGCGCTTCCAGCCCGCCATCCGCACCCTGCCGCCTTACTTCGACGACCCGCTCTACATCGGCGCGCTGCGCGCCAATCTCGAGCGGCAGCTCGGAGCGCTCGCCTTCGAGCCGCAGCGGCTGCTGCTGAGCTTCCACGGCATGCCGGAGCGCACTCGGCAGCTCGGCGATCCCTATCACGGCCAGTGCCTGGCAACCGCCCGGCTGCTCGGCGACGCCTTGGGCCGCGAGGTCGATGTCGCCTTCCAGTCGCGCTTCGGCCGCGCCAGATGGCTCGAGCCGGCGACCGACGCGACGCTCGCCGCTTATCCCGGCAAGGGCGTCGAGCGGCTCGCGATCGCGGCGCCCGGCTTTTCCGCCGATTGCCTGGAGACTCTGGAGGAGCTCGGGATCCGCGGCCGCGACTCGTTCCTCGCCGCCGGCGGAACGCATTTCGCACGGCTCGACTGCCTCAACGATTCGCCCGAGGGCATGGCGATGCTCGAGCGGCTGGTGCGGCGCGAACTTGAAGGTTGGCGGCCGGCGACCTAAGCCGCGTCGGCCTTACGCATCAGGAGGGATCAATGGCTCGAGTGGCGATCGTCACCGGCGGCACGCGCGGCATCGGCGAAGCGATCAGCATCGCTCTCAACGGCATGGGGATGAAGGTCGCGGCGAATTACGCCGGCAACGACGAGCGCGCCCGCGCCTTTACCGAGCGCACCGGCATCCGCGCCTACAAATGGGACGTCGCCGACTATGACGCCTGCCAGGATGGAGTCCGCCAGGTCGAGGCCGACCTCGGGCCCGTCGACGTGCTGGTCAACAACGCCGGAATCACCCGCGACACGACCATGAAGCGCATGGACCGCGACAAGTGGCAGCAGGTGATCGACACCAACCTCGGCGGCTGCTTCAACATGGCCAAGGCGGTGTTCGAGGGCATGCTCGGCCGCGGCTACGGGCGGATCGTCAACATCGGCTCGATCAACGGCCAGGCCGGCCAGTACGGCCAGGTCAATTACGCCGCCGCCAAGTCGGGCATCCACGGCTTCACCAAGGCGCTCGCCCAGGAAGGCGCGCGCTCGGGGGTCACCGTCAACGCGATCGCCCCGGGCTACATCGACACCGACATGGTCGCAGCGGTGCCCGAGGACGTGCTCGCCAAGATCGTCGCCCGGATCCCGGTCAACCGGCTCGGCAAGGCCGACGAGATCGCCCGCGGGGTCGTCTTCCTGGTCGACGAGAACGCCGGCTTCATCACCGGCTCGACCCTGTCGATCAACGGCGGCCAGCATATGTATTGAGGGGGCGGTGCCGGAGCGGACTATGGGCCCCATCAAGCGCTCAGTCATGATCGCCGGCCATCCGACTTCGGTCAGCCTCGAGCCTATCTTCTGGCGCGCGCTGGAGGTCGCGGCGCGCGACCTGGAGCGGCCGGTGAACGCCCTGGTCGCCGAAATCGACGCCGCCCGGCTCGAGGTCGCTCCGACCCCGAACCTGACGTCCGCGATCCGCCAATGGCTGTTCGGGCGCGCGCTGGGCGGCTGAGCCGGCTCAGCGCGCGAGCAGGATCCGCGCCTGGCTGGCGATCTGGGCGAGCATCGGCGCGCTGACCGCGCCCTCGGCCCGGGCGCGGTTGAGCAATTGGCGGAACTGGGCGATCCGGGCGCCCTGGCTCGACACCCACTGGTCGACCGCGGCGTCGGGGTGGCTGGTCCGGCGGCGCGACAGGAAGTCGATCCGAAGCTGCTCGAAATCGCGCGCCAGGCCGGCGGTCAGAAGCCGCTCCCACTGGTTGCCGGGCACGAAGCGGGCGACCTGCTGCTGCGCCCAGTCGAGGCCCAATGCCTCGCCGAGCTTGGTGTAGGCGTGGGTCAGCGCCACTTCGTCGACCTTGCGCCGCGCGGCCAGGGCGGCGAGCCCGAACACCCCGTCGAGCTCGAACAGCCGGACCAGGCCGCGGACGATCTGCTCGCTCGCCCCGAGCGCGATCAGCCGGTCGCGGCGGGTCGCCGCCTCGTTGCGGACCTCGGTCCGGATCAGCTTGGTCGCCGCGGACGCGATCCTGCGCACCCCGGATTCGTACAGCTTGCACAAGGCGCTGACGCGGGTTTCCCCGCCCGCCGAGCGCAGGATATCCGACAGATGCGAGCGCACGCTGCTCGCGGCGATCGAGAACAGTTCGATGCGCACCGCCTCGGGCAGCTCCGCCTGGTCGATCTCGGCCCAGAGTTCGTCGAGGTCGAGCAGCCGCTCGGCGACCAGGAAGGCGGCGATCACCTGGCCGAGCGACGCGCCTTCCTCCTCGGTCAGGTCGAGCGCGACGCTCGGCCCGAGGCGGTTGACGAAGCGGTTGGCGGCCTTGGTGCCGAGGATCTCGTGGCGCAGGCGATGCGCCCGGATCGCCTCGGCGTGGGCCCTGCGCATCGGCTTGGGGAAGGCTGCGAACAATTGCGGCTCGAGCATCTTGTCGTCGGCGAGGCGCAGCGGCTCGGCGGCGTCCTGGAGGACGATCTTGGACATCGACAGCACCACCGCCAGCTCGGGGCGCATCAGCCCGCGGCCTTCCTGGACCCGGCGCAGCAGCTCCTCGCTGCCCGCCAGCCCCTCGACCTTGCGGTCGAGCCGCCCGGCCGCCTCGAGCAGCTCGATGGTTCGGACATGGCCCGGCACCGCGACCGCGCCGCTGCTTTCGGCGATCGACAGCGCCAGGCTCTGCAGCCGGTTGTCCTCGAGCACGATCTCGGCGACCTCGTCGGTCATCCGCGCCAGCAGCGAGTTGCGCTTGGCCAGGGTCAGCCGCCCTTCGCGCATCTCGCGGTTGAGCGGGATCTTGATGTTGACCTCATTGTCCGAGCAATCGACCCCGGCGCTGTTGTCGATGAAGTCGGTGTTGATGCGGCCGCCGCGGTCGGCGAACTCGATCCGCCCGGCCTGCGTGATCGCCAGGTTGGCGCCCTCGCCGATGACCTTGGCGCGCAGGTCGGCGGCATCGGCCCGGAGCGCGTCGTTGGCCGGGTCGCCGACCTCGGCGTGCAATTGGGTCGAGGCCTTGACGTAGGTGCCGATGCCGCCGAACCAGATCAGGTCGACCGGGCTCCTCAGGATCGCGTTGATCAGGCCCGCCGGGTCGATGGTCTCGGCATCGATGCCGAGGGCCTCGCGCTCCTGCTTCGACAGGCTGATCGATTTCTGGGTGCGCGGGTAGATGCCGCCGCCGGTGGACAGCAAGGAGCGGTCGTAGTCGTCCCAGCTCGAGCGCGGCAGCCCGAACAGCCGCTTGCGCTCCTTCCAGCTCTTCACCGGGTCGGGATTGGGGTCGATGAAGATGTGGCGGTGGTCGAACGCGGCGACCAGCCGAACCGCCTTCGACAGCAGCATTCCGTTGCCGAACACGTCGCCCGACATGTCGCCGCAGCCGACCGCCGTCACCGGCTCGGTTTGCACGTCGATCCCGAGCTCAAGGAAGTGGCGCCGGACGGAGATCCACGCGCCCCGGGCGGTGATCCCCATCGCCTTGTGGTCGTAGCCGTTCGACCCGCCGCTGGCGAAGGCGTCGCCGAGCCAGAAGTTGCGCTCGAGCGCGATCGCGTTGGCGACGTCGGAAAAAGCCGCCGTGCCCTTGTCCGCGGCGACCACGAAATAGGGGTCCTCGCCGTCGTGGATGACGACGTTGGCCGGGTGGACCGCCTTGTCGTTGACGAGGTTGTCGGTGATCGACAGGCACGAGCGGATGAAGATCCGGTAGCTCTCGGTGCCCTCGGCGAGCCAGGCGTCGCGGTTCGTCACCGGCGGCAGCTGCTTGGGGTAGAAGCCGCCCTTGGCCCCGGTCGGGACGATGACCGCGTTCTTGACCATCTGCGCCTTCATCAGGCCCAGCACCTCGGTGCGGAAATCGTCGCGCCGGTCCGACCAGCGGATTCCGCCGCGGGCGACCGGCCCGCCGCGAAGGTGGATGCCCTCGACGCGCGGCGAATAGACCCAGATCTCGCGCCACGGCACCGGCGCCGGCAGGCCCGGGACCATCGCGGAGTCGATCTTGAAGGCGACCGCTTCGCGCGCCGCGTCGGAAAAGGCGTTGGTCCGCACCGTCGCCTCGACCAGCGAGCGGAGGCGGCGCAGGATCCGGTCGTCGTCGATCGAGCGGACGCGCGCCAGGGCGTCGTCGAACTGGGCGCGTTGCCTGGCGACCTGCGCGTCGCGCCTGGCGCCGAGCGCGGGGTCGTGGCGGGCGATGAACAGCCCGATCAGGGCGGCGGTGGCCTTGGGCGCCCGGCGCAGCGCGTCGACCACCGTCACCAGGCCGAACGCGCTCCCGGTCTGGCGAAGGTAGCGGAACCAGGCCCGCAGCCATTGCACCGGCCTCGCGTCGAGCCCCGCGAACAGCGTCAGCTGGTTGAACTCGTCGTCTTCCGAAGCACCGCTGAGCACGCAGGCGATCGCAGTCTCGATTTCGGCGACCCGCGCGAGGATGCTGTCGAGATTGGCCTCGCTGCCGATCTCGAGCCGGAAATCGTGGATATAGCCGAGCGCTCCGCCGCCGAGCGCGGTCGGCATCTCCTCGAGCACCCGGAAGCCGAAATTCTCGAGCACCGGAACCGCCTCGGACAGCGGGATCAACCCGCCCTTGCGATAGGTCTTCAGGTGGAGCTGGCCCGGCGGGTCGAGCTCGGCGCGCCAGATCCGCACCCCGCGCCCGACGTCGTCCTCGAGCGCGCTCAGCCGAAGGATGTCGGCGGCCCCGTCCTCGGGGCTGGTGCGCGCCCGGTAGCTGTCGGAGAAGGCCGGCAAATAGGTGAGGCTGAGCCGGGTCGCCCGCGCCGGTCCGACCGCCGCGATCAGCTCCGCCTCGACCGCCGGCGCCCAGCCGCGCACCATCTCGACCAGCGCCGCGTCGAGCGCCGCCGCGTCGGGCAGCTGCGCGTCCTCCTCGACATATTGGGTGTAGCGGATCAGCGCGAGGTCGCCGTCGCCGAGCTCGACCGACCAGCTGCTCACCTCCGAGCCGACCTCCATCTCCAGCATCATCGCGATCGCGGTCCGGCGCGAGGTGGTCAGCTCCTCGCGCGGCAGCCAGACGAAGGAAAACAGATGGCCCTTGAGGATGCTTCGGACCTGGAGCAGGGCCGGCCGCGGCCGGTCGGCGAGCGACATCGCCATCATCACCAGCTCGCGCATCGAATCGAGGCTGAGGTTGATCAGCAGGTCGCGCGGCAGCGAGGCGACCGCGTGGCGCAGCGCCTTGCCCGAATGGCCCTTGGGGTCGAAGCCGAAATCCTCGTCGAGCTGGTCGAGCCGCCGCCGCAGCACCGGCACTTCCTCGGCCGGCAGGGTCAGCGCCTGGCTGGTCCACAGGCCGGCGTGGACGCCGATGCCGGTGATCTTGCCGCGCTCGCGGACCGGGACCACGACCAGGTCGAGCGGCACCCGGCGGTGGACGGTCGACTTGCGCTCCGCCTTGGCGAGCAGCGGGATGTCGCCGCCGCGCTCGAAATAGCGCATCGCGCCGAGGCAGCCGGCGTCGTCGGTCGGCGGTCCCGGGATGCTGAAGATGCCGAGCGTCTGCGACGGCGGCTCGCCCGGTTTTTCGACCTGGTAGCCGAGCAGCGTCATGGCGCCGTCGGCGAACCAGTCGAGCAGCGCCGACCCTTCCCAGTCGGGGATTTGCTTGGAGTCGGCGCGCATCTTCGACTGGAGCGCGCGCCAGTCGCGCACCGCGGCGCGGACATCGACGAGCACCGCGCGCAGCTCCCGGGCCAGCTCCTGGCGGCCGCGCGCGTCGGCCCTGTCGAGTTCGATGTACATCATCGATTCCTGGCGCGACTCGTCGCCGCACAGCGGCTCGACCTCGCGCAGCCGGCCGCTCGGGTCGCGGGTCACGCACAGCACCGGGTGAAGCAGTCGGTGGATGGTCAGCTGGCGGCCGGCGATGGCGTTGGCGACCGAATCGACCAGGAACGGCATGTCGTCGTTGACGATCCCGATCCGCATCCGCCGCCGGCCGGCTTCGCCGCCGGTCGATTCGATCGCCAGCGCGACCTCGCCCTTGCGGCGGCGCACGGCGACCCCGGCGAGGAATTCGGCCGCCTCGCGCTCGCATTCGCGGGTGAAGCCCTTGGTTTCGCCCGGCAAGGCGTGGGTGGTCAGCGCCTTGCGCAGCGAGTCCAGCAACGGCTTGGCGACGCGCGTATGGACCGTCATTTCTAAGAGCTCGCTCCGCCGACTGCCGCGATGGCGCGGCTATAGACGCCCCGCCGCGACCGGGACAACCCGGCTCGACAGGAAGTCGGCCGTCAGGCGGAGCGGCGGATGGCGCGCTCGACCAGCGCCGGGTCGGCGATCCGGGCGACCGGCTGGTGCGTGCCGTCGGCGCCGCGGCGGGTCAGGACGAGGCAGAATTCCTCGTCGCCCGGGAGCGATTGCAGCGCCAGCGGCTCGGCCGAGCGCAGCCGCTCGCGGGCGGCCTCGGCGCGGGTGTCGGGGCCGGCTTGCGGCCGCCGTGCCTGGCGCTCGGCCGCGACCAGCGCCTTGAGCCCGCCCGGCTGCTTCTCGATCAGTTTCTCGAAGCCGCCGAGCTCGACCTGGTGGCGCTGCGCCCAGGACAGGGCCGACGCGAACTCGGTCAGCCGGGTTTTGTCATAGTCGATGCCGAACACCAGCTTGACGATCGGGGTCATCGGCGCGCGGGCTTGCGCCTTGACGCCCGATTCCTCGAGCAGCTCGGCATAATCGTCGGGGTCGCGCTGGGCGGCGACGGCGAAATCATAGGCGCGGCTCAGCGCCCGGTAGAGCGCGGCCCGGCTCCGGCCGTCGGCCGACTTGACCTCCTCGGCGGTCTCGCGCGCGGCGCACAGCCAGTCGGCGAGCCCGGCGTCGTCGCCGAGCACGATTTCCGGGACGGCGATGGCGGCGGCGGCCCCGTCGATCGCACCGTCGTCCTCGGCGAAGTCGCCCGACGGGCCGTCGTCCCAGGCCGGGCTCGGCTCGTCGGGCTGGGTCGGCTCGTCGGCCTGGGCCGGCTCGCGCGCGTAGGGCACGAAATCGGCCGGCTCCTCGGGCTCGAGCTGGTCCGCGGCGAGGGTCGG
>DASTZO010000126.1:0-2738 GCA_035764265.1 Sphingomicrobium sp. | reverse complement strand
GGTATGGTCGGGGGCTCGGTCGCGATAGCCGAGCGCGGTCAAATACCAGGCCGCGCCGGTGCCGGCCTTGTTGGAAAACGTCGAAAGCTGGTTGAGATCGGTTCCGCCGCTGCCGTCCGCGACGCCGATCGAGCCGGCGATGATGATGCTGGGCCCGAGATTCTGGGCCGGGACCAGCGCGAACGAATCGGGGTTGGCGCCTTCCGGCTTCTCGCCGTCGTTGCCGGCGGAAATCACCAGCACGATGCCGGCCGAGACGGCGCGGTTCATCGCCGCCATCAGGGTCGAGTTGGGCGCGCTCCCGCCGAGCGACAGGTTGATCACCCGGGCGCCGGCTACGCGGGCGGCGTCGATGCCGGCGGCGATCGCGGTGTCGCTGAACTCGCAGCCGCCGTCCTCGGACGTGTCGGCGCAGGTCCCCGGCGTGTCGGCGCGCAGGCTGATGATCGTCGCGTCGAAGGCGACGCCCATGGTGTTCAAATTGTTGCGGGCGGCGGCGGCGACCGCGCTCACCGCGGTCCCGTGCCCGTCCTCGTCGCTGACCCCGCGGTTGCCGGCGACGTCGCGGCTGGCCGGGTCGACCTTGCCGGCGAACTCGGCGAGGGCCGGGTTGATGCCGCTGTCGACGACTCCGATCTTGATGCCCTGGCCGGTCGCTCCGGCCTGGTAGGCGGCGAGCGCGTTGGCGGCGACCGAATAGTTCGACGCCCGATACTCGGTCGTGTCGTAGTTGGTCGGCGTCGGGGTCGGTGTGGGCGTCGGGGTCGGTGTGGGCGTCGGGGTGGGGGTTGGAGTCGGGGTCGGGGTCGGGGTCGGGGTCGGGGTCGAGTCGACACCGCCGCCGCCGCCGCAGGCGGAGAGTCCAAAGGCCAGCACAACCGCGCAGGCGGTCGTTGCGAAAAGCCGTTTGCTCATTTTCCCTATCTCCGCTCAAGCCGCTGAAAATCCACGGCTTCCCCGTATGGGCCTATGCTTTACCAATCCTTTCAATTTGCTGAAGCAGCGAGACTCTGTAAGCGCCTGCCATATCATGGATCCGAGCGTCGCACCCGCCTTTCGCCATGTCCGCGACTGGATTTTCGACCTCGACAACTGCCTTTACCCGGCCTCGACGGGGCTGTTCGCGCTGATCGACGAGCGCATGGGCGCCTACATCCAGCGGCTGCTCGACTGCGACGCCAATGAGGCGAAGCGCGTCCAGAAGGCCCATTTCCACGAGCATGGGACGACCCTGGCCGGCCTGATGAAGACCCACGGGGTCGACCCGCGCGACTTCCTCGACGAGGTCCATGCGATTCCGCTCGACCGGGTCCGGTGCGACGAGCGGCTCGCCGCGGCCCTGGAGCGGCTGCCGGGGCGGCGGTTCGTCTTCACCAACGGCGATGCGCCCTACGCCCGCCGGGTGCTCGACGCGATCGGCGTCGGCTCGCACTTCGACGAGCTGCACGACATCCACGCCAGCGAATTGAGGCCCAAGCCCGACCCGCACGGCTATGCCTTGCTGTGCGAGCGCTTCGCGATCGATCCTGGCCGAGCGCTGCTGGCCGACGACATGGCGGCCAATCTGAAGCCCGCCAAGGCGCTCGGAATGACCACCGTGTGGGTCGACAACGGCTCCGAGCGCGGCAGCCACGGCGCCGATGAAAGCTTCATCGACCACCGCATTTCCGACGTCGCCGAGTGGCTCGAATCGATCCTGGAGGACCACGCATGACCACCGGCATCGAAGCCGCCATCGACGCCGCTTGGGAGGACCGCGATTCGATCGGCCCGTCGACCCGCGGCGAAGCCCGCAGCGCGGTCGACGCGGCGCTGTCGGCGCTCGATTCCGGGACCGCCCGGATCGCCGAGAAGACGGGCGGCGAGTGGGTCGTCCACCAGTGGCTGAAGAAAGCGGTGCTGCTGTCGTTCCGGCTCAATCCGATGGAGATGATCCCCGGCGGGCCGGGGGGCGCGCACTGGTGGGACAAGGTGCCGTCCAAATTCGCCGGCTGGAGCGAAAAGCAGTTCGAAACGGCGGGATTTCGCGCCGTACCGGGCGCGATTGTTCGCCGCGGCGCCTATATCGCGCCCGGAGCGGTGCTGATGCCGAGCTTCGTCAACATCGGCGCGCGGGTCGGCGAAGGGACGATGGTCGACACCTGGGCGACGGTCGGCAGCTGCGCCCAGGTCGGCCGCAACGTCCACATCTCGGGCGGGACCGGGATCGGCGGGGTGCTCGAGCCGCTGCAGGCCGGGCCGGTGATCATCGAGGACGATTGCTTCATCGGCGCCCGGTCCGAGGTGGCCGAAGGGGTGGTCGTCGAGCAGGGCGCGGTGCTGTCGATGGGGGTGTTCCTCGGCGCCTCGACCAAGATCGTTGACCGGGCGTCGGGCGAGATTCGCTACGGCCGGGTGCCGGCCTATTCGGTGGTAGTGCCCGGGACTCTTCCCGGCAAAGACGGCGGCCCGGGCCTCGCCTGCGCGGTGATCGTCAAGAGGGTCGACGAGCGCACCCGGTCCAAGACCAGCATCAACGAGCTGCTGCGCGACTGACCCCATAAGCCCAGCTTATCGCCGGCCCCATTGCTTTGGTTGGCCGCCGGAGCGTCGGGCGGCCACAAGGCGGGCATGGCGACGCTCCGCGACGATTGTTTTGACGGCAAGCCGCGGGACGCGGCGCGCGGCGCCGCGGCTTATGCGGCGCCGATGATCCGGAGCGTGATGAACCGCCGCGACTGGGCGATCATGGCCGCGCT
>DASTZO010000125.1:0-5859 GCA_035764265.1 Sphingomicrobium sp. | reverse complement strand
TCGCTGGAGCGCGATGTCCAGTTCCTGGAGGCAAAATGAGCGCCGACGCCTTTCGCGACGAACCCGGGCTCGACGGCCTCGTGCCCGACCATCTGCGGGTGCGATCGAGCCGGATCCTGCTGGATTCGCTCGAGGTCCAGGCCGACATCGGCTTCCACGACTATGAGATCGGGCGGCCGCAGCGGCTGCTGGTGACCGTCGAGATCTGGCTCGAAAATCTTTCGCCCCCGGACGACGACTCGCCGGCCGAGGCGTGGGACTATGATTATCTGCGCACCGAGGTCCAGGCGCTGGCAAGCGCCCGGCGCTACAATCTGCAGGAAACCCTGGCCCACGCGATCTACCAGCGTTTCGCCGCGCTGCGCGGCGTCAAGGCGCTCCGGGTGGCGACCTCCAAGCCCGACATCTACGCGGAAGCGCGCGGAGTTGGGGTCGAAATCGCCTCGTTCAATTGAATCGGATGAATCTTCGTCCGGCGTTTTGCGGCGCACCTTGCGGTTGTGGAACAAAATCGATTGCGCGGCCTTTGAGCGGGTTATAAGGACGCTGCTTGTGGCCGATGATATGTTGATACATCGGCAGCTTCCGTCCCCCCGGGCGGGGCACGCGTCCGGAACGTCCGTCTGACCGCTTTCACGAGCGGCGTGTCGAGGAGAATTGCGGCTTAATGTCCTACGCTCAACGGAAGCAGATGAGCAGCAACCGCACGGCGGCGATCATCATCGTCGCGCTGCTCCACGTTGTGCTCGGCTATGCCCTGGTCACGGGCCTCGCCTACAATGTCGCCAAGCAGGCGATGGAGGATCTGAAGACGTTCGACGTCGAGGAAGAGCCGCCGCCCCCCGAGGAGCCGCCCCCGCCGCCCGAACAGCCGGACACCCCGCCGCCGCCGCAAATCGTCGCTCCGCCGCCGCTGGTGCGGATGGATACGGTGGCGCCCCCGATCATTTCGACCCCGGTCGCCCCGCCGCCGGTGATCACCCCGATCGCCCGGCCGCCGGCGCCGCCGGCCCCGCCGCCCCCGCCCAAGAAGATCGAGCCGCAGAGCGTGTCCGGCAATCTGCAGGGCCTGATCCGCGACTCCGATTACCCGCAAGCGGCGATCGACAATGAGGAGCAAGGGACGGTGTCGGTCGTCCTCCAGATCGGCACCACCGGCCGGGTGACGGGCTGCAGCGTGAGCGGCTCGAGCGGCTCGAGGACGCTCGACAGCACGACCTGCCGAATCCTGACCAGCCGGGCGAAATTCTCCCCGGCCCGGGACAGCAGCGGCAACCCGACCACCGGGACATTCAGGCAACGGATCACGTGGCGGCTGGAATAGCCCCCATGCTTGGCGCAATCATCAGAGGAAAGTAGACGATCATGGCAACACCAGCACCCGCAGGCGAAAACCCTTATGGCATGATGCAGGCGCTCCAGGAGGGCGGCATCATCGCCTGGTCGGTTTTCGCAATTCTCGTAATCATGTCCCTGGGAACATTTTACATCCTGTTCACCAAGCTGATGCAGCAGCAGAAGATCATGAGCCAGGGCCGCAAGGTGCGGGCAAGCTTCTGGAACTCGCCCAATCTGCGCGAAGCCGCGACCAAGCTCGAGAAGCGCAGCGCCTATCGGGCGATCGTCGATGACGCGCTCATCGCGCAGGAGCAGCACGGCAAGCTGACCGACCCGATCGACCAGCACGACTGGATGGCCAACAGCCTGGCGCGCAGCCAGGGCTCGATCGGAGCGCGGCTCGGCGAAGGCCTCGCCTTCCTCGCGACGGTCGGTTCGACCGCGCCGTTCATCGGCCTGTTCGGAACCGTCGTCGGCATCTACCGCGCGCTGATCAAGATCGGCGCGTCGGGCCAGGCGTCGATCGACACCGTCGCCGGGCCGGTCGGCGAGGCGCTGATCATGACCGCGCTCGGCCTCGTCGTCGCGGTGCCCGCGGTGCTCGCCTACAACTGGCTGGTCCGCCGCAACAAGTCGATCATGGAGGACCTCGCGGCCTTCACCAACGACCTGCACGGCTACCTGATGTCGAACGGCCAGGTGAAGCCCGCGATGGCCGGCGCCGAAACGCGCGGAACCGCGACGGCGCGGGCAAGCGCTCCGCCGCCGCGCGGGACCGAGCCGGTGCGTCCCGGCGACACCCGCACGGGTGCCGAACCGACGACCGTCGGCGACCGCCCGTAATCGAGAAGGCAGGGCGCCGGCCGGTGTCGGCGCCCCTCCAGTGAAGACCCCGATGCAAACAGCAGAAAGCGAAACTGGCGATGGCAGTTAGCGTAGGTCCCGGCGCAGACGAAGACATGGAGGCCATGTCCGACATCAACGTCGTTCCGCTGGTCGACGTGATGCTGGTGATGCTGATCATCTTCCTGATCGCCATCCCGGTCGTGTTGCAGACCGTCCCGGTCAAGCTGCCGGCGGTCCGCTTCCAGCCGACCACGACCAAGCCGGAAAACGTCAATTTGAGCGTCCGCGGCGGTCCCGGCGGGACCTGCGAGGTCTATTGGAACCTTACCAAGGTCGACAGCAAGGAGCTGCTCGACCGAGCGGTGAAGAAGCTCGAGGACGAGATCGAGCGCCAGGGCGGAGTCGAGAACATCACCGAGGAGAACATGCCCGAGGCGCACATCCGCGGCGACATCAACACGCCGTACAAGTGCATCGGCGGAACGATCTACAACATGCAGCGCGCCGGCTTTGCGCGGGTCGGGTTCATCTCCGAGCCGCCGGCAGGCGGCGTCACCACCCGCCTGTAGCTGGATAGGAGCAAGCCGCCATGACGATGCAAACCACCAGCGACAATGTCCAGGGCGAGCCGATCATGGACATCAACATGACGCCGCTGATCGACGTCCTGCTCGTCCTGCTGATCATGTTCATCATCACCATCCCGATCCAGACCCACGCGGTGAAGCTCGATCTGCCGCAGAACCAGGCGAACCAGCCGCCGCCGCCGGTCGACCCGATCAAGAACAAGGTGGTGATCACCGAGGCCGGCGCGATCCTGTGGAACGGGACGCCGGTCAGCCAGCTGCAGCTGCGCCAGTATCTCGACGTGTCGCAGCAGATGAACCCGGTCCCCGAGCTGCACCTGCAGCCCGAGCCCAACGCGCGCTACGAGATCGTCGACCAGGTGCTGGCGATCACCAAGCAGGCCCACGTCGAGAAGATGGGCTTCGTCGGCAACGAGGCCTACGCGGAGTTCTAGGCGGTCCTGGCCGCCGTGATTAGAAGGGGCGGTCCTCGCGGGCCGCCCTGTTCGCATTGGCCGGCTGGGCGATCGGCTCGAGGGCCGGCAGCCTCTGGCGCTTGGAAAATCCTCGTGCCATTGGGCCGCGGGTGAGCCAGACCCCCGATTTCGCAGTCGTGATCCTCGCCGCCGGGCAGGGCACCCGAATGCGCTCCGACATGCACAAGGTGCTCCACCCGATCGCCGGCCGGCCGCTGCTGCTGCACCTGCTCGACCGCGTCGACGGATTGGGCGCGCAGAAACGCGTGGTGGTCGTCGGCAAGGGCCGCGACCAGGTCGAGGAGGCCCTCGACGGCCGCGACGTGGCGGTCGCCCACCAGGCGCAGCAGAAGGGCACCGCCCACGCGGTCCAGCAGGCTGCGGCGGCGCTCGCCGGCTATGGCGGCGCGGTGCTGGTCCTCTACGCCGACACGCCGTTCGTCGAGGCCGCGACCCTGAAGCGGATGCTCGAGAGGCTCGACGGCGACGACGGTCCCGGAATCGTCGTTCTCGCCTCGCGCCCCGCCGATCCCGCAGCCTACGGCCGGATCATCCTGGGCGAGGGCGACCGCATCGCCAAGATGGTCGAATTTCGCGACGCGAGCGAGGAGGAGCGCGCCGTCCGGCTGTGCAACAGCGGCATGATGGCGCTGCGTGCGCGCGACCTGTTCCGCTGGCTCGACAGGGTCGGCAACGACAATGCGGCGGGCGAATATTACCTGCCGGACGTGGTCAACATCGCCGCCTCCGAGGGGCGCGAGGCGGTGGTCATCGAGGGCGACCCGTACGAAACCGCGGGGGTCAACAGCCGCGCCGAGCTCGCCCACCTCGAGCTCGAATGGCAGCGGCGCCGGCGCGAGCAGGCGCTCGAGGAAGGGGCGACCCTGATCGACCCGGAAAGCGTCTGGTTCGCCTACGACACCCGGCTCGGCCGCGACGTGACGGTCGAGCCGCACGTGGTGTTCGGGCCGCGGGTCGAGGTCGCCGACGGGGCGAGCATCAAGGCGTTCAGCCATATCGAAGGGGCGGTGATTGGCGCCCGCGCGAGCGTTGGGCCGTTCGCCCGGATCCGGCCGGGGACGCGGCTCGGTGAAACCTCGCGGGTCGGCAATTTCGTCGAGTTGAAGCAGGCGCTCATCGGCAAGGGCGCGAAGGTCAACCATCTGAGCTATGTCGGCGACAGCGTCGTCGGCGAGGGGGCCAACATCGGCGCCGGCACCATTACCTGCAATTACGACGGCTTCGACAAGCACCAGACGGTGATCGGCGACGGCGCCTTCATCGGCTCCAACAGCGCCCTGGTCGCTCCGGTGACCATCGGCGAGGGCGCGGTGGTCGGGGCGGGCTCGGTGATCACCGGCGACGTCGAGCCGCACAGCCTCGCGCTCGAGCGCAGCAAGCAGAAGGGCATCGCCGGCTGGGCGAAGCGCTTCCGCGCCGCCAAGGCCGCGAAGAAAGCCGCTCGATAATGTGCGGGATCGTCGGGATCGCGGGCAAAACCGAGGTCGCCCAGCGGCTGTTCGACGGCCTGAAGCGGCTCGAGTACCGCGGCTACGATTCGGCCGGAATCTGCACCATCAACGACGGCGAGCTGAAGCGGCGGCGGGCCGAGGGCAAGCTCGACAATTTGCAGCGCGAGCTCGAGGCCGAGCCGCTGGGCGGGACCATCGGCATCGCCCATACGCGCTGGGCGACCCACGGCGCCCCGACGGTCGGCAACGCGCACCCGCACATCGCCGGGCCGGTGGCGCTGGTCCACAACGGGATTATCGAGAATTTCAAGCCGCTGCGCGACGAATTGATCGCCGACGGCCGCGAATTCGCGAGCGAGACCGACAGCGAAGTTGTCGCGCATCTGGTCGCGCGGGAGATCGAGCGCGGCTCGTCGCCCGAGCAGGCGGTGGCGGCGGTGCTGCCGCGATTGCACGGGGCATTCGCGATCGCCTTCCTGTTCCGCGACCATCCCGACCTGATCGTCGGTGCGCGGATGGGGGCGCCGCTGACCGTCGGCTACGGCGAGGGGGAGAATTACGTCGGCTCGGACGCGCTGGCGCTGGCGCCGCTGACCCAGCGCATCGCCTATCTCGAGGAAGGCGACTGGGTCGCCGCGCGCCGCGACCGGGTCGAGATCTTCGACCGCGACAACAAGCCTGTCGAGCGCGAGATCGTCGAGTCCGGGGCGTCGGCGGCGCGGATCGATAAGGGCAATTACCGCCACTACATGCAAAAGGAGATCTTCGAGCAGCCGATCGTCGTCGCCCAGACGCTGCAAAGCTACGTCCGGCCGTTCGAGGGCGAGGTGGCGCTGCCCGACGCCGGGCTCGACCTCGCCGCGGTCGACCGGCTGACCATCGTCGCCTGCGGCACGTCGTATTACGCCGGGCTGGTCGCCAAATATTGGGTCGAGCAGTTTGCCCGGGTGCCCGTCGACATCGATGTCGCGTCCGAGTTCCGCTACCGCCAGCCGGTGCTCGAGCCGGGCGGGCTGGCGCTGTTCGTCAGCCAGTCCGGCGAGACCGCCGACACGCTCGCCGCGCTGCGCTACGTCCGGGCGCAGGGCGGCCGCATCGTCTCGGTCGTTAACGTCGAGACCTCGACCAGCGCGCGCGAGAGCGACGTCACCCTGCCGATCT
>DASTZO010000124.1:0-3501 GCA_035764265.1 Sphingomicrobium sp. | reverse complement strand
GGGGAACATCTCCAGCACATAGGTCTTGGGCTTCGGGCTTCGGCTGTCGGCGGCGAAGCAGCCCGCCTCCTCCCACCGCGCCTGCCAGCGCCGCTCGGCGTCCGCCGGGTCGAAGCGGCCCGTCATCGCACGGGCCCGCCTAGCCGCCGACGGCGGTGCGGCGAAGGTCGCGGGCGCGGGTCAGGATGATGTCTTCGAGCTTCTGGACGGTGGCGGCCGCGACCGGGGCGTCGACCCAGACGCCGTTCTGGAGCACCTGGCGCGACGCGGCGACCCGAAGCGCGTCGGCGCGCAGGTCCTGGTCGAGGATGGCGACGGTCAGCTTGACCCGCTCGCCGGGCGACCGGGGGTTGGTATACCAGTCGGTGACGATCACCCCGCCGTTCGAGTCCGCCTGCAGCAGCGGCGCGAACGACACGGTGTCGATCGCCGCCCGCCACAGATAGGCGTTGACCCCGATCGAGGTGGTGCGCGACGGCGCCAGCTGCAGCGGGATGTCGCGGTTGCGGCTGCAGCCGGAGCCGACGAGCGCAAGGACGGTCAGGGCGGCGGCGATGGTGGGCAGGCGGGGCATCGTGGTTCCTCGAAAGCGCGGGTGCGAAGGTCAGCCCGGCGTTATAGATGCTGGCCCTTGCTCCGCAAGCGTGTCCCGCATCGAGCCGATGTTGTGGTGTATCGGCCACAGGCCGCTTGTGAATCGACTCCGGACATGGAACCTTGGGCCTGCGAGGGCTATATCGAGTCGTGAACAGGGAGTTCACTGTGAATAGCTTGGGTCGGTCACGGTTTGGCAGGACGGTTGCGGCGCTCGCCGCGGCCGGTCTCGTGCTGACTCCGGCCCTCGCCGCTCCCCAGTCCAAGAAGCGCCCGCCGGCGGTTGCGGTGAGCTTCGACCCGGTCGCGACCTTCACTCCGGCGACCGCCGACCCGCGGCTCGCCGCCGCGTTCGCCGGCAAGTCCGCGTCGCTGACCGATTTCAAGTTCACGCCGGCCCCGGCCAAGGGACGGCCGTCGCAGGTCCGGGTCGCGATCCGCGCCCGCGCCGACGCTCCGGGCAAGGCCGCCGAGGCCGCTGCTTTGGCCTCGTCGGTCAGCGCCCTGACCCCGGCCAGCTACAATCTCGGAGTCGCGGTCGGCTGGCGGCGGTTCGCGGTCGCCGGCGATGTCGGCAAGTCCAAGGAAGCCAATCCGGCGCTCGGCGGGCGCGAGAGCGCCGCGCTGGGGGTCAGCTACTCGCTCAACAAGCGCCTGACCGGCCGGGTCGCGGTCGGCGCCGACCGCGGCGACGGGCGCGCCCTGACGCCGCTGCGCAAGGCCGACAATTATTCGCTCGACGTCGGCGGCGCTTATTCGATCACGCGCAACATCGCCGTGACCGGCGGGGTCCGCTACCGGATCGACCACGAGCGGCTGTCGGCGCTCAAGGACGACCGCCGCGACAGCCAGGCCGTCTACGTCGGCACCGCCTTCAAGTTCTGATCCGGCCTAGTCCGGCGCGATGAACAGCGCCGCCGACCGCCGCCAGGCCATCCTCGACGACGTCGCCGCCGCCGCGAAGCTGGCGCGGCGCGATCCCGGCGACGTGACCCTGATCGCGGTCAGCAAGACCCGCAGCGCCGAGGACATCGAGGCCCTGATCGCCGCGGGCCAGCGCGACTTCGGCGAAAGCCGGGTGCAGGAGGCGCTCGCCAAATGGCCGCCGCTGCTCGAGCGTCATCCCGATGTCACCCTCCACTGTGTCGGCCGGCTGCAGTCGAACAAGGCGGCCGACGCGGTCGCTTTGTTCGGAGCCATCCATTCGCTCGATCGCGCCTCGCTGCTCGCCGCGCTGGTCCGGGAAGCGGAACGGCAGGGCCGCCGCCCGCAGGTCTACGTCCAGGTCAACATCGGCGAGGAAGTGCAGAAGGGCGGCTGCGCGATCGGCGCGGTCGGCGACCTGGTCGCCGCGGTGCGCTCATCGCCGCTGCCGCTCGCCGGGCTGATGGCGATCCCGCCGCTGGGGGTCGAGCCGGCGCCTTATTTCGCGCTGCTCGCCGAGCTCGCGCGGCGTCATGACGTCGCGGGCCTCAGCATGGGCATGTCGGCCGATTTCAAGGCCGCGGTGATGCTCGGCGCCACCGCGGTGCGGGTCGGCACGGCGCTGTTCGATTAGGCCAAATGCCCGCTCTTGGCCCGCTTGACCGCGAGATAGTCGGCGTTGTGCGGGTTGGCCGGCATGTGGTGCGCGACCCGCTCGACGACCGCGATCCCGGCCGCCTTCAGACCGGCGACCTTGGCCGCATTGTTAGTCAGCAGCCGCACCTCCTCGATCCCGAGCGCGCGCAGCATCGCCGCGGCATGGTCGTAGTCGCGCTCGTCGTCGGCGAAACCGAGGCGCTGGTTGGCCTCGACCGTGTCGAGCCCGCGGTCCTGCAGCGCATAGGCGCGCAGCTTGTTGGCGAGGCCGATGCCGCGGCCCTCCTGGCGCAAATAGAGCAACACCCCGCCGCCGGCCGCCCCGATCAGCCGCAGCGCCTCGCGCAACTGCGGCCCGCAATCGCATTTGAGCGATCCGAACACGTCGCCGGTCAGGCACTCGCTGTGCAGCCGGACCAGCGGCGGCGCTCCGCCGAACGCGCCGATCACCAGCGCGACATGCTCCTCGCCGTCGGGGCTTCGGAAGGCAACGATCTGGGTGTCGGGCATGTCCTCGAGCGGCAGCCGGGCGCGGGCGACCAGCGCGACCGGCGAGGCGATTCCGGTAAGGTCGTCCACCGCGACCGCCGCCGCCGCCTTCATCGCCGGATCGAGCAGCCACAGCGCCGGCAGCAGCCCGGCCGCCCTCGCCAGCTCCAGCGCCGCCGCGGCCAGTGCCTCGTGCGCCAGCGGCGCCGGCTGCAGCGGCCCGATCGGCGCCCGCGCCAGGTCCTGTCCCGGGTCGGCGAGCGCCAGCGCGGATTCGCAGTCCAGCCACGCGCAGCGCTCGACCAGCACCGGGCGCGCGGGATCGGCGGCGTCGCGCTCGTTGGCCAGCGCCAGCGCGACGGCGCGAGCCCCGCTGAGCAGCAGCGGCGCCCTGGAACCGGGGTCGAGAAGCTCGAGCAATTCGGCGGTCGCGGTCTCGACCGGCAGGACCGCGATGCTCTCCCGTCCGCGCTCGACCCGGACCGGCCGGCCGGTCTTGAGCGCCGCGATCGCCCGCCGGATGCGGCCTTCGCTCAAAGCGCGACTTCGCAGATCAGCGGCACATGGTCGGACGGCCGCTGCCAGCTCCGGCACGGCTCGAGCACATGGTGCGCGACCACCTGGCCGCCGAGCTGAGGCGACGCCCACATATGGTCGAGGCGGCGGCCGCGGTCGTTCTTGGTCCAGTCCATCGAGCGATACGACCACCAGGTGAAGCAGCGCTCCGGCGCCGGCATGAACTTGCGGCCGATGTCGACCCAGTCGTGCGCCTGGCGGAGCCGGTTGAGCGCCTCGACCTCGACCGGGGTGTGGCTGACGACCTTGAGCAGCGCCTTG
>DASTZO010000123.1:0-4916 GCA_035764265.1 Sphingomicrobium sp. | reverse complement strand
TGGCGCGGCGGAGACGGTCGGCGGCCGGGTCCTCGATCCGGAGGGACCGCAGCGAGCAGCCTTCCGGCGAGGTCCGCGACGGATGCAGGCGCGCATCGCCCCACTCGATGAAAAACGGCGCCAACGGATGATCCAGCTTCGCAAACCCGTAGGTGACCCAGCTGAGGCTCGAGCCGTCGGGTCGGCGGCGCGAACCGCGCTCGGGTTGCGACAGCGGGAAGCCCTTCGATTCGAGCGTCGAGCGAAGCGACCGGGAATCGCTCGTCGAGGCGGCCCAGCCGATCGGTGTCGGACGATCGAGGGCGCGAAGCTCCTCGACCGCGGGTGACGAGACGGGCTCGACGGGATTGGGCGCGTAGATTTCCAGATAGCTGTCCTCGCCGAGCGAAAGCAGCGCGTTGCGCGTCCCTTGTCCGGGGTGCGCGCCGCCGGTCACGGCTCGAACGCCCGTCAGCCGCTCGATTTCGCGGACGCCGCGCTCCAGGTCGCTGACTCCGACGATGACATGGTCGATCCGGGCGGGCGCGCCTGGTTCGCGGCTGGTGCAGCCAATCAGCACGAGTGTCAGCAGCGCCGCACGAAAATGGCTCATTCCACGCTCACGAAGCTGTCGAGCACCTTCTTGCGGCCGGAGTGCTCGAAGTCGATTTCGAGCTTGTTGCCTTCGATGGCGGCGATGGTGCCGTAGCCGAACTTGCCGTGGAATACGCGCTGGCCGAGCGCGAGGTCGTCGCGGCCCTTGTTGCCGAGCGACACGGCCGACGCGCGGGCTTCGATGATGCGCTCGGGCTGGGTGCTGAACGCGCCGCCGCCGGCCGCGCGCTGCCATCCGGGTCCGCGGGTCTGGGCCCGCGACGGGCGCAGCGCGGCGACGTGCGCGAACGGGTCGGAGCGCTCGCTCCATTGCGCGCGCCACAGGCTCTCGCCGCCGGTCATCGTCGTCTCTTCCTCGAGATGCTCGCTGGGCAGCTCGGACAGGAACCGGCTCGGCAGCGAGCTCGTCCACTGGCCGTAAATGCGGCGGTTGGCGGCGTGGAGGATGGTCGCGGCACGCCGCGCGCGGGTGATCGCGACGTAGGCCAGTCGGCGCTCCTCCTCGAGGGACGCGAGGCCGCCTTCGTCCATCGCCCGCTGCGAGGGGAACAGGCCCTCCTCCCAGCCGGGCAGGAACAGCCGGTCGAACTCGAGCCCCTTGGCGGCGTGGATGGTCATGATCGTGACCTTCTCGCCGGCCCGGGCCTCGTCATTGTCCATCACCAGGCTGACATGCTCGAGGAACGCGCCGAGGCTTTCATATTCCTCCATCGCGCGGGCGAGCTCGGCGAGGTTTTCCAGCCGCCCCGCCGATTCCGCGCTGCGGTCGGCCTGGAGCATCGCCGTGTAGCCGCTTTCGTCGAGCAGGATTCGGGCGAGCTCGGGGTGGGGGACTCCTCCACCATGCTTCGCATGGTCCCCCTCCCCGGCAAATGCCGGGGCGGAAATCATTCCGCGCCAGCGGGCGATGTCGGCGACGAAATTGCCGAGGCTGCGCCGCGCCTGCGGGGTCAATTCGTCGCTATCGAGCATTTGCGCGGCCGCGAGCAGCAGCGGCTGCTGCGTGGCGCGGGCGAAGGCATGGATCCGGGCGACCGCTATGTCGCCGAGCCCGCGCTTGGGCTGGTTGACGATGCGCTCGAAGGCGAGGTCGTCGGCCGGCTGGGCGATCAGGCGCAGGTAAGCCAGCGCGTCGCGGATCTCGGCCCGCTCGTAGAAACGAAAGCCGCCGATGATCTGATAGGGCAGGCCGATGGCGATGAACCGCTCCTCGAACTCGCGGGTCTGGAACTGGGCGCGGACCAGGATCGCGGCATCGTCGAGCGAGCCCCCGGCGCGCTGGTAGCCCTCGATCTCCTCGCCGACCCGGCGCGCTTCCTCCGGGCCGTCCCAGACTCCGATCACCTTGACCGGCTCGCCGTCGCCGACATCGGTCCACAGCGTCTTTCCGAGCCGTCCCGAATTATGCGCGATCAGGCCGGAGGCGGCGGCGAGGATGTGCGTGGTCGAGCGATAGTTCTGCTCGAGCCGGATGATCGCCGCGCCGGGAAAGTCGCGGTCGAAGCGCAGGATGTTGGCGACCTCGGCGCCGCGCCACGAATAGATCGACTGGTCGTCGTCGCCGACGCAGCACAGGTTGCGCCTCGGCTCGGCGAGCAGCTTGAGCCATTCGTACTGGGCCTGGTTGGTGTCCTGATATTCGTCGACCAATATGTATTTGAACCGCTCGCGATAGGCGGCGAGGACGTCCTCGTGGCGGCGGAAGATGACCAGCATGTGGAGCAGCAAGTCGCCGAAGTCGCAGGCGTTGAGGGTCCTCAGCCGGTCCTGATAGGCGGCGTAAAGCTCGGCGCCGCGGCCGTTGGCGAAGATTTCCGCTTCGCCGGGCTCCACCTGCGAAGGTGTCCAGCCGCGGTTCTTCCAGCGGTCGACCCGCCCGGCGAGCTGGCGCGCCGGCCAGCGCTTCTCGTCGAGGTTGGCCGCCTGGATCAGCTGCTTGAGCACGCGCAGCTGATCGTCGGTGTCGAGGATCGTGAAGTTGGACTTCAGGCCGACCAGCTCGGCGTGGCTGCGCAGCATCCGCGCGGCGACCGAGTGGAAGGTGCCGAGCCACGGCATGCCCTCGATCGCCCCGCCGCTGATCGCCGACACGCGCTCGCGCATCTCGCGCGCCGCCTTGTTGGTGAAGGTGACGGCGAGAATCTGGCTCGGCCAGGCGCGGCGGGTTGCGATGATGTGGGCGAGGCGCGCGGTGAGAGCGGCGGTCTTGCCGGTGCCGGCCCCGGCCAGCACCAGCACCGGGCCCTCGGTGGTCAGCACCGCTTGGCGCTGCGGCGGGTTCAGGCCTTGCAGATAGGCGGGCGAGCCGACGTCGTCTGGGATCGCGGGGGAAGATTCAGCCACTTGCGAGGAGGTAGGGGCCGGGGCCGATTCGGGCAATGGCGGGAAAGTTCCGGCTGTTGTTCCCGATATCCCCGTTATCCACAGGCTCGCGCATCCATTTTTCGCTTTGCGCGACTCGGGCCGCAGTGCATTGATCATCGGGTGATCGGGACGGCGGTCGCAGGCCACCTTCGGGCGGCAGGTGACCAAGGTTCCGATCTCTGCCGGCAGGCAGTGGGGAGGGTCTTCGGACCTGAACCGGGGCCAGCCGGGAAGAGGCGCCGGAAGAGATGATCTTCCTTTTGCGCGACGCGGCTTCAGCTGGCCTTCGGGACAGCGGGGGCAAAGCGGGACGCAGAAGCGGTCATCCCAAGAAGGGCCGCGGAACATTGCCGGAGGTCTTCGGACCAAAGACGATGGGAAGCGACGCCTGAGCTGGTGAGCCAGGATCGAGAGACGGTGAGGCTTCGGCCGATCCGGAACGAGAACACCGGCATATCCGGGCTCGGCGCAGTGGGGGCTGGCAGCAATGCCGGCCCCCATTTCCATGTGCGCTATCCGCGGCGGCATTCCTTACCGCTTGAGCTTCGGGCTCATTGCACGATGATCGTGCCGCGCATTCCGAGCATCTTGTGGAACGGATAGCCGCAATGGACCGGGTAGCGGCCGGCCCTCGGGATCAAGGTGACCCTTGCGCTCTGCCCGCCGCGGAGGTTGACCTCGCCGCCATAGACTCGGCCCGAGAGAATTTGGGCGGAGTGAAAGAATCGCCGGGCCGTGAAATCATGGCTCTTGCCCGCCTGGTTGACGAAGACGAGGGTCACGGGCTGCCCCGCGGCGAGGCGCAGAACCGTCGGCGCGTAGCCGTGGCTGTAGAGCGTGACCGTCTGGACAGGCTGGGCGGCTGCCGGGCCGGCGGCGAGCAGCGCGGCGGCGGCCAGCAAAAGCGTCGGACGCATGGGTGTCCTCCTGGTTTGAAGCCCCATTCTACCACGCCAAGCTGAACGCTTGCTATCGGCCCACACAACCGGGGCGGCGGTGCGTTCGCGTGCCGCCGCCCCGTGCCCCCGCCCACTGGTTCGGGCGGGATTGGTTTCCCTGGGCCTAGGCCTCGAGCCCGTGCTTCAGGGCGCTGACCTGGTCGTGGCCCGAGCGGACCGACTGATAGGCGCGCTCGACCACCGCCCGGCTTTCGCCCGACAGCGAGCCGGAGCTGAGGGCGGTCTCGAACTTCTCCTTGAGATAGTCCTCGCCGCGCTCGACCTCGTTGATGATCGCCTGCTCGTCGCGGCCGGTGATCACCGACTTGAGGTCAAGGAAGCGCTGGTGCGCCTTGCCGAGGAACGAGCCGTCGTCCTCGGGATTGCCGCCCAGCCGACGGACTTCGGCGCGCAGGTCCTCGACGACCCGGCGGCGTTCGCTGGCGCGCTCGCGGAACAGCTCCTGGAAGCGGCTGGTGCCCTCGATGTTGGACGCGGCGTCCTCGAAGCCGGTGACGCTGTCGATCAGGGTCGCGATCAGGGTGTTGAGGGTGGTGATTTCGTCCTGGCGTGTGAATTCGGTCATGGAAGAAGCTCCCGCGTTCAAGATTGTTGGAATGCTCAAGGAACGCTCGAGCCGCGGAGGCGATGCGCGCCGCGGTACTTTTTTGAGCCGAGCGGCGCCTGTGGGCAGCCGAGCGGAACCCGACGCCGCCGAGGACAGGGGTTGTCTCGGCCAACTCGCGCCCAACTCATTGTTGCGGCGGGCGAACCTTGCTAGCCCGAAGCATGACCAGGACCTTTCGGGCGTTCGCTCTGATTGCCGCCGGAATCGGCCTGGCCGCGGCCGCCGATCTCCGCCAGCCGAACGGCCGCTGGGTGGTCAGTTTCGACGACGCCCGGTGCACCGCCTCGCGCAATTACGGAACCGACTCGGACCCGCTTCCTGGTGCTGAAGTCGCCGCCGATCGGAAACGTCATCCAGCTCGGGGTGATACGGGTCGCCAAGGGAGGCGAGGC
>DASTZO010000122.1:0-3573 GCA_035764265.1 Sphingomicrobium sp. | reverse complement strand
CCCGCTGGTGCGCTGGTCGTGCTCGCTCGCCGCATGGGCTAGGATGGTCTCGGCGCCCGCGAACAATGCCGCGCGGTCGGGGTCAAGCGAGTCGAAGGCACCTGCACCGGCGAGGCTCTCGATCTGGCGGCGGTTGAGCAGCCGCGGGTCGATCCGCGCGGCGAAATCGTCGAGGCTTGCGAACGGTCCGTGGGCTTCGCGCTCGGCGACCAGGGCCTCCATCGCTTTCTCGCCGACACCCTTGAGCGCGCCCAGCGCGTAACGGACCGCCTCGCCTTCCACCGCAAAATCGGCGCGGCTGGCGTTGATGTCGGGCGGCAGGCAGTCGACCCCGGCGCGGCGCATGTCCTCGACGAACAGAGCGAGCTTGTCGGTCTGGGCCATGTCGAAGCTCATCGACGCCGCGTAGAATTCGGGCCGGTGGTGCGCCTTGAGCCAGGCGGTCTGGTAGGCGACCACCGCATAGGCGGCCGCGTGGCTCTTGTTGAAGCCGTAGCCGGCGAACTTGTCGATCAAGTCGAACAGCTCGGACGCTTTGGCGGCGGAAATGCCGTGGACCGCGGCGCCTTCGACGAAGCGGCTGCGCTGGGCGTCCATCTCGCTCTGGATCTTCTTGCCCATCGCTCGGCGCAGCAGGTCGGCCTCGCCGAGGCTGTAGCCGGCGAGCACCTGCGCGGCCTGCATCACCTGCTCCTGGTAGACGAAGATGCCGTAGGTTTCCTCGAGCACCTCCTCGAGCATCGGGTGCGGGTAGGCGATCGGCACCCGGCCGTTCTTGCGGTCGCCGAACATGCCGATGTTGTCCATCGGGCCCGGGCGGTAGAGCGAAACCAGCGCGACGATGTCGCCGAAACTGGTCGGGCGGACCGCGGCGAGGGTTCGGCGCATGCCTTCGGATTCGAGCTGGAAAACGCCGACCGTGTCGCCGCGCTGGAGCAGCTCGAACACCTCGGGGTCGTCCCAGCTCAGGGCATTCAAATCGACGTGGACGCCCTGGCCGGCGAGCATCCGCCGGCCCTCGGCGAGCACCGACAGCGTTTTCAGGCCGAGGAAGTCGAACTTCACCAGCCCCGCCGCCTCGACATATTTCATGTCGAACTGGGTGACCGGCATTTCCGAGCGCGGGTCGCGGTACAGCGGCACCAGCTCGTCGAGCCGCCGGTCGCCGATCACCACGCCCGCCGCGTGGGTCGAGGCATGGCGCGGCAGCCCCTCCAGCTTCATCGCCAGGTCGAACAGCCGCCGGACGTCGGAATCGTCGCGATACTCGGCGATCAGCTCGGGCACTCCCGCGAGCAGGTTGCCGTCCTTGTCGCGGGCTTTCCCGAGCGTGCGCTCGAGCGTCCACGGGTCGGTCGGATGGTTGGGGATCAGCTTGGCCAGGCGGTCGACCTGGCCGTAGCTCATCTGCAGGACGCGCCCGGTGTCTTTGAGCACCGCCCTCGCCTTCAGGCGCCCGAAGGTGATGATCTGGGCGACCCGGTCGCGGCCGTACTTGCGCTGGACGTAGGCGATCACCGCGTCGCGGTGGGTTTCGCAAAAGTCGATGTCGAAGTCCGGCATCGACACGCGCTCGGGGTTCAGGAAGCGCTCGAACAGCAGGTTCAGCGCGATCGGGTCGAGGTCGGTGATGGTCAGCGCCCAGGCGACCAGCGAGCCGGCGCCCGAGCCGCGGCCGGGGCCGACCGGGATGCCCTCGCCCTTCGCCCATTTGATGAAGTCGGCGACGATCAGGAAGTAGCCGGCAAAGCCCATTCCGGTGATCACGTCGAGCTCGAACTCGAGGCGCTTGCGGTAGGCCTCCTGTTCGTCGGGGTCGCGGCCCTGCAGGCGCTCGGCGAGCCCGGCCCTTGCGTCGCGGCGCAGGGTCTCGTCCTCGTCCTCGGACAGGCGCGGCAGGATCGGCTGGCGCTTCGGCGCGGCGATCGCGCAGCGCTGGGCGATCACGGACGTGTTGGCGATCGCCTCGGGCAGGTCGGCGAACAGCTCGGCCATCGCCGCTCCGTCCTTGAGCCAGGCCTCGGACGACGAGGTGACCCTCTCGGCGCTTTCGAGATAGGCCGAATGCGCGATGCACAGCAAAGCATCGTGCGCGGCGTGGAAGCTCGGGTCGGTGTAGGCGGCGGGGTTGGTCGCAACCAGCGGCAGGTCGCGCTCGTAGGCGAGCTCGACCAGCGCGGTTTCGGCGGCGTCCTCGACGGGATCGCCGCGGCGGCTCAGCTCGACGTACAGCCGGCCGGGGAACAGCGCCTCGAGCCGGCCGAGATAATCGCGCGCCTTGGCCGACTGGCCGTCGGCGATCAGCCGGGCGAGCGCGCCTTCCGAGCCGGCGGTGAGCGCGATCAGCCCGTCGCTGGCGCCGTCGAGCGCCGACAAAGCGACGTGCGGCTCCTCGGACAGCGGCCGGTCGAGGTGGGCCGAGGAGACCAGCCGGCACAGGTTCGAATAGCCCGCCTCGTCCTTGGCCAGAAGCACCAGCCAGTCGATCCGGTCGCCGCTGCCGATCTCGGCTGGCGGAGCAACCGCCAGCATCGCTCCGACGATCGGCTGGACGCCCTTGGCCGCGCAGGAATCGCTGAACGGCATCGCCGCGTAGAGCCCGTTGCGGTCGGTCAAGGCGATCGCCGGGAAACCGAGCGCCGCGGCTCTCTCAGCGATGACCTTGGGCTCCATCGCCCCTTCGAGCATGGTGAAGCAGGACAGGTTGCGGAGCGGGACGTAGGGCGCGGTCACGCCGCGACTATGGCGCGTCCGGCGGACGAGGAAAACCGCTCGGCAGGCTTATCCACAACTGATTGGGCGCCGCTAGCGCGATTGCCACCTCCCGGCCATGATGTCGCGGATCTCGCGCATCCGGCCGCGGTAGGTCTCGGCGATGCAGGCGTTGGACGGGCAATTGTCGCGGTAGCGCAGGAAATCGGAGCGGGTGCGCTGGAGCAGCGCCCGCTGGCCCGAATCGGCCTGGGCGAGAGCGGTGCTGAACTGGGCGGCCATCTGCCGGTCGAGCGCGGCGAGGCCCGGGTCATTGCACACCGCGATCTCGCCGCGGCTGCGGGCGGTGCGGCAGTTGAAGCTCGGGCTGGCGGTCGGCTGCGGCGGCGGCGGGCCGGTGTCTGACGGCGGAGCCACCGGGGCCGGCATCGGCGCGGGCTCGCCGGTCAGCGGCGGGATGACCACTGGGGCCGAACCCGCCGGGGCCGGAGCGAGCGGGTCCTCGGCCGGGACGGCGACCCGGGCCAGGGTCGCGAGCGGGGTGATGATCGCATCGGCGTTGCTCAGGGTGACGACGTCGCCGCTGCCGTCGGCGGCGGGCTGGATCGCATAGCCGATGTTGGCATTGAGGGTGCGGCGTCCGCCGACCACCGCGACCCCGGGCGGCAGGTCGAGCGCCAGCGAGCCGGCGCAGCTGACCGTTCCGAGCTCCTCGTCGTGGCTGCGGAGCATCGGCGCGTCCATCCGCACCACCGAATAGGTGGCGAGCCGGTCGAACGCCGCCTGGTCGCTGCCGCGAACCTGGGCGGCGCGGCGGAACAGCTCGCGCTTGATGAGGTCGTAGGTCTTCTGCGAGCCGCA